>CAMWIS010000109.1 GCA_947174375.1 uncultured Bacteroidales bacterium | reverse complement strand
TAGCTTAGGAAACGGAAGCCGTGCGCCAGCGCGTAGTCGTACACCTCCCGCCAGCGGTCGCCCACCAAAGCCGCCACGAGCAACAACAGCGTGCTCTGCGGCTGATGGAAGTTCGTGACCAAACCCCGGCAGAACGCAAACGGGTAGCCGGGCGCAATCATCAGGGCCGTATAGCCGCTCACGGCCTCCGCGCCCGTGCCCTGCAGGTAGTCGCTCAAAGCCGACAGGACTTGCGCCGGCGGATATGGGAGGCGGCCGCCATACGTTTCGTATGGGGTCCATTGCGCCAGCTCGAACAGCGGCGCCCCGGCCCCGTCGCCGCCGGATGCAGCGGACAGACCCGCCGCGTCGGACGCAAGGACGGACGGCCGTTTGGGCGCGTCGATAAGCGAGACGCCCCACCAATACAGGCTTTCGAGGCTGCGCATGGACGTGGTGCCGACCGGCACCACCGGCCGCCCCGCCGCCACGGCCTCCCGCAGTGCCGCCACCGTGGCCGCAGGCACCGAGACATACTCGCGGTGCATCGCATGGCCGCCGATTTCGCCCTCCTTCACGGGCTTGAACGTGCCCGCGCCGACGTGCAGCGTCAGCCGCGCCTGCGTGACGCCCTTTTCCGTCAAGGCCGCCAACAGGTTTTCGGTAAAATGCAGCCCCGCCGTCGGCGCGGCCACCGAGCCGTCGTGCCGCGCAAAGACCGTCTGATAGCGTCCCGCATCGGACGCCTCCGCCTGACGGTGTATATATGGTGGCAACGGCACCTTGCCCGACGCCTCCAACACCTCCGAAAACGAAAGGTCGGCCGCATAGGTGAAGCGCACGGCGAACGCATCGCCCTGCGCCCCGAGCCGCGTGGCCCGCAGCACCTCGCGCCGCCCCTGCACCGTAAACGCCATGCAGAGGTCACCGCCTTTCCACTTCTTGTTATTGCCTATCAGACATAGAAATTCCACCGCGCCCCGCGCCGAAAACGCCTGCGCGATGTCGGCCGGGTGCAGGGGCTCCAGACAGAAAATCTCGACCCGCGCCCCCAAGGCCACCGGCACCTCAACCGCCGCCGGGTCGGCACCCTTATGGAACACCAGGCGTGCGTGCACGACCTTGGTGTCGTTCATCAGCAACAGCGTATCGGACGGCAGAAAGTCGCCGAGTTGCGAAAAACGGCTCTCCCGCACCTCCCCGCCGCGATAGACGAGCAGTTTGGAAGCGTCGCGCTCCGCCGACGGGTAGAGCGCGATACGTTCCTCGGGCAACGGATAGCGGTAGTCCGCTATGTCGATATGCCGCTGCGGACATCCGGGGCCGGTCGTCAAGTCGCACGCCATCCGCAAAACCGTTAGAGGTTGTTTTTGAAGTATTCGAAAATCATGCGGTCCAAATGCTTGCGCGCCGGGCCATACACGCCGTGCGCCGCATTGGGATACATGAAGAAGTCGATCTGCTTGCCGCTCTGCGCGCACGCGTCGATGAAATAGAGGCTGTGCTTGGGCAATACGGTGGCGTCCTTGCCGCCGTGAATCATCAGGATTTTGCCCGAAACGCTGTCGGTCAGATTCAACAGATTGGCATATTCGTAGCCCTCCGGGTTGTTCTGCGGCGTTTCCATATACCGCTCGCCGTACATGATTTCGTACCACGCCCAGTTCATGACGCCGCCGCCGGCCACCGCCACCTTGAACACCTGCGGATAGCGCAGCTTGAGGCTCATCGTCATGAAGCCGCCGTAGCTCCAGCCGTCCACGCCGATGCGGTTCCGGTCAACATAAGGCAAGGAATACAGGTATTCTATCCCCTTCATCTGGTCGGCCACTTCCACGGTGCCGATGTTGCGGTGAATCGCGCTCTCGAACGCGAAGCCACGGTGCGCCGAACCCCGGCTGTCAACCGTAAAGACGATGAAGCCCTCCTGCGCGAAATGCTGCAACGTGAGCGGGCTGCCCGCCAAATGGCTGTTCGTAATCAGCTGCACGTGGGGGCCGCCGTAAACATAGACGATAACCGGATATTGGCGCGTGGAATCGAAATCGGGCGGCAGAATCATACGCGCGTAAAGGTCGGTCACGCCGTCGGCCGCCTTGATCTTGAACACGCGCGTTTGGGGCTTGGCATAACCGGAGAGCGGGTCTTTGCTGACCAACAGTTTTTTGAGCACATTGCCTTCCGCATCGATGACCTGCGTAACGCGCGCCTCGTCATAGTTGCTGTATATATCAACGAAGCACGAGCCCGTCGGGTTCATCCGGATTTGGTGCGTACCCGCCTCTTTGGTCAGACGTTTGATGCGGCCGTTGTCGATTTGCACGCGGTACAGGTTCTGTTCCAGGGGCGAATCCTTCGTACCCATGAAATAGATGTATTTGCCGTCGGACGAACAGCCCACGATTTCGCTCACCTCCCAAGCCTCCTTGTCAGGCGTAATGGCCTTGAGCAACTTGCCCTGCGTGTTGTAGAGATAGAGATGGTTGTAGCCGTTGCGTTCGCTGTTCCAAATGATTTGGTCGGGATGGCCGGGTCGGAAAATCA
This sequence comes from uncultured Bacteroidales bacterium, assembly GCA_947174375.1. Taxonomy (GTDB): domain Bacteria; phylum Bacteroidota; class Bacteroidia; order Bacteroidales; family P3; genus CAMXAS01. The sequence continues at coordinate 2,861 of CAMWIS010000109.1, read as the reverse complement.
CGGGATTTTCGGGTTCCACCCATATCGGGTTCGTTTCTTCGAACAGCTTGCGTTTCATCTCGCCCGTGGCGGCGTCATGGCAGAAAACCGCCAGGTGTTTCTGCGCCCTGTCCAACTGGACGGTATAGATGTCTTTGCTGTCGGGCGACCACGTTATGCCCGTGATATACGGATTGGTATCGAAGCAGGGTTTGAGGAAAATCTTGTCGTAGGTATTGAGGTCGTAAACGCCCACGCTGACTTTGTGGGACGTGGTGCCGGCCTCCGGATAACGCGTCGGCTCCAAGGTCTCCTCCGTTCCCGCCATGCCCAACAGCGGCGCTTCGCGCACCATGGTTTCGTCCATGCGGTAGAACGCGATTTTCTCGCCCGTCGGATCCCAGAATATCCCTTTCGTGATGCCGAACTCGTTGCGGTGCACGACCTGACCGTTGACGATGCCCGGATTCTCGTCTTTCGTCACGGCGAACTTAACGCCGTCTTTGACGACATACAGATTGTTGTCTTGCGTGAAAGCCGAATAGCCGTCGATGCGGTTGAAGGAGAAATTCGTGGCCGCGGCCGGCATGGACGTATATAACTGCACCGTGTTGTCGGCATAAGTCCATATATAATAGGCCTGGTCGTAATACAGCACCATGTTGTTCCGATGGATGGCGAGGATGTTAGGCAAGGCCGTCAACGGCGCGGTGCCCGGCGCATACTGTTCCTTGAGCTTTTCGAAATGCGCCAGCGTCAGAATCGTATCGGTGGTTTGGTTCCTGACATTGAAGCAAAGCACCTTGTTGTCGTAACTGTAAAACAGGTTGTCGGGATCTCCCTCGCCCCAATAGAGCAAGCCCACGCTTTCCGGACGCAGCGAACGGTCGGCCACCGCCTGTTCCACCGTCCAATGTTTGGGCGCCTGTCCGTCCGCCGTCTGCGCCGCCGCATCAGGCGTCCACATCAGCAGAGCCGTCATGCAAAGCCCCGCGCCTGTCAGCAAATTCCGTTTTTTCATATCGTTTGGTTGTTTTTTTATTTCAATCACTTGACATTTCCTTGACCTTCTGCCGGTAAGAGGAGAACACGTTGGCCCGCGACAGGAAGCCCTCGTAACGGTCGCCGTCCACCACCGCGATGTTGTAGTCCGTAACGTTCAGGAACTTCTGCGCGATGGATTCCATGCTTTCCGACATATCCACCGTGCACTGCGGCTTGAACATCACGTCGGAGACCGTAATCTTGTCGTAGAGTTCCGCACGGAAAATGAGCGGCTTGACCTCATCGAGGAACACGACGCCCAGATAGCGGTTGTCTTCGTCCGTAACGGGATAGATGTTGCGCGACGAAATGCCGATGGCCGTGATGAGCTGCCGCAACGTATCCTGCGGCCGCACCGTGGCGAAGTTCCGCTCCACGAGCGTCTGCTTGTCCAACAACGACAACACGACCGTATCTTTGTTGTGCGTCATGAGATTGCCTTTCGCCGCCAGCTTCTTGGTATATATGGAATGCGGGTTAAAGTACAGGTTGATGTAATAAGCCAGCACCGACACGAGGATGAGCGGCACGAACATCGTATAGCCGCCCGAAATCTCGGCCACGAGGAACAGGGCCGTCAGCGGCGCGTGCATGACGCCAGCCATAACGGCCGCCATGCCCGTCAACGCGAAGTTGGCCTCCGGCAGGTTGAGCCCCGGGAAGCAGACGTTGAGCGCATGGGCCATGAACAGGCCGAGGAAGGCCCCCACGAACATGGAGGGCGCGAACACGCCGCCCACGCCGCCGCTGCCGTTGGTAAGCGCCATGGCCACGACCTTAATGAGCATGATGAACAGCACGTAGGCCAAGAAGATGAGCGTGATATGACGGTATTCGTAGAGGAACGTATTGTTGAGCAGACGGTCGGTATCGCCCTGGATGATGTCGGCGATGAAGTTGAAGCCCTCGCCGTAGAGCGGCGGGAACAGGAAGACGAGCACGCAGAGCAGGCCGCCGCCGATGAACAGGCGCGCGACGCCGCTTCTGAGGAAGCCGAACCAACGCTCGATGCGCTCGGTCATAAAGAGGAAATAGTGCGAGACCAGGCCCGACAGCAGCCCCAAGATGACGTAGAACGGCAGGTCACGCAGCACATAGTCGGACGAGACGTCAAAATGGAACATGGCCGACCGCCCCATGAGCAGGGCCGACACGACGGTGCCGGCGAGCGAAGCCATGAGCAGCGGCATCAACGACCCCATCGTGAGGTCTATCATGAGCACCTCCAGCGCGAAGATGAAGCCGGCGATGGGCGCGCCGAAACTGCCGGCCACCGCGCCCGACGAGCCGCAGGCTATCAGCAGCACCATCGTCTTGTAATCGACCTTGAGCCGCCGCCCGATATTGGAGCCGATGGCCGCCCCCGCCAGCACGACCGGGGCTTCCGGCCCCACCGAGCCACCGAAGCCGATGGTGAGCGTACTGGCCACGAGCGAGGAGTACATACGGCTCCGTTTCATATAGCCGCCCGTCTTGGAGATGGCGTAGAGCACGCGGCTGACGCCGTGGCTGATGTTGTCTTTGAGGATGTAATGGACGTAGATATACGTGAGCGTGATACCGATGAGCGGGAAGACGAGCAGCAGGAAGTTGCGGCTGTCGGCCGCGAAGACGTCGAGCACGTACGCCCCGAAATAATAAATCATGTTTTTGAGCAGGACGGCCACCAAGCCGCTCACCACGCCTATCAGCAAGCCCATCCAGATGAGGAACGTGCGCTCCGAGAGGTGGCTCTTGGGCCACGCCTCGGCCTTTTCCAGCCACGGCAGGACTTTGTCCCGCACTTGCCCTTTGAGGGCGCTCCATTGGGGTTTCATCGGTTCGGTCTTGTAGTAACC
>CAMWIS010000108.1 GCA_947174375.1 uncultured Bacteroidales bacterium | reverse complement strand
AAAGATAACGAAAATCACAGATATTTTTCCACGTCGGCGGCCGTGACCGCCCCTTCGCAGAAAATGAGCAGGCGTTCCACGACATTGCGCAACTGGCGTATATTGCCCGGCCACGGTTGCTTTTGCAACACCTGCAAGGCCTCTTTCTTGAACGTCAGCGGCTTTTTATCCAAATCGGCCGACAGTTCGGCCACGAAACTTTCGACGAGCAAGGGGATGTCTTCGGGCCGCTCCCTCAGCGGCGGCATCCGCAGTTTGACGACGCTGAGCCGGTGATAGAGGTCTTCGCGGAAACGCCCCTCGGCGATTTCCGTCTCCAAACGCTTGTTGGTGGCGGCCACGACGCGCACCTGCACTTCGATTTCCTTTTCGCCGCCCACACGCGTAATGCGGCGGTCCTGCAACACGCGTAGCATCTTGGCCTGCGCCGCCAGGCTCATATCGCCGATTTCATCCAAAAACAACGTGCCGCCGTCGGCCTGTTCGAAACGCCCCTTGCGCTGCTTGACGGCCGACGTGAACGCGCCCTTTTCGTGCCCGAACAGTTCGCTTTCGATGAGTTCGGACGGGATGGCGGCGCAGTTGACCGTGACCCAGGGGCCCGAAGCCACCCCGCTCCCCTCGTGGATGCGGCGCGCCAACAGTTCCTTGCCCGTGCCGTTCTCGCCCTCTATCAATACCTTGGCCGTCGTAGCCGCCACCTTGTCGGCCATGGCCAGCACTTCCGTCAGGGCTTTGCTCCGCCCCACCATCTCGAACCGGTGCACGGCCGCCCGTTTCCAATTCTCGGCATGGCGCGTGAGCCGTTCGTTGTCGATGGCGCGCCGCAAGGCCCCGAGCACGCGGTTCAAATCCAAGGGCTTGGGCAGGTAGTCGAACGCGCCTTTTTTCAGACAGTCCACGGCCGTTTCGATGTCGCCGTGGCCCGAAATCATGATGAACGGACTCGGCGTCCAGGGCGCGCCCTTTTCGGCCGCTTCCGCCGCCAAGAGCGGCATCTTTTCCAACAGTTCCACGCCGTCCAAACCGGGCATCTTGATGTCGCAGAACACGGCCGCGAACGCCTCCGCACCGAGCATGGCCAAGGCCTGACGGCCATCGGCCGCCTCCGCCACCTCATAGCCCTCGTATTCGAAAATGTCGCGCAGACTCTGACGGATCAGCGCCTCGTCATCCACGACCAGTATTTTAGACGCCATATTACGCTTTATATCTCAACCATTTCCACAATTCCTTGTACGACGTCTTTTTGCCGTACATCAGGATGCCGACGCGGTAAATCTTGGCCGCCATATAGGTGGTGCCGACGCAGCCCAAGACCAACAGCCCTAACGACAGCGCCAATTCCCAGCCCGGCACGCCGAACGGCACGCGGATCATCATCGCGATCGGCGACGTGAACGGGATGATCGAAAACCAGAACGCCACGGGCCCGTTGGGGTCGTTGAGGATATTGACCGAAACGATGATGCTCAGAATCAAAGGCACCGTAATCGGCAACATAAACTGGTTCGTATCGTTCTCGTTTTCAACGGCTGCGCCCACGGCCGCGAACATGGCCGCATAGAGCAGGTAGCCGCCGATGAAATAAGCGATGAATATCACGAACAGGCGGCTCAGGTTGACCGAATGAATCATATCCATGACCTTGCCCATCGCGTCCATTTCGATGGGGGCGCCGGCCGCCATCTGCTGCGCCGAAGCCAGGCTCTCCGCGTCGATACCGCCGCCGAACGCCAGCCCGCCCGCAAAGACGAGGAGGAACGTCAGCACGCCCCATATCAAGAGTTGGGTCAAGCCCACGAGCGAAATACCGACAATCTTGCCCGTCAGCAACTGCATCGGGCGCACCGACGAAATCAGCACCTCCACGATGCGGTTGGTCTTTTCCTCGATGACGCCGCTCATAATCATGCCGCCGAACATGAAGATGAACAGGTAAATCAGGAAGCCGAACAGATAGCCGAGCACCGTCTTGACCTCCGAATAGGTCTGTTCGCCCGTCTCCATGTTCTTGGCACCGATTTCCACCTCGGCTTCATTGACTAACGTATAGACTTCCTGGCTCATACCGCCCACTTCCTGCATGAGTTTCTGCCGCAGGGAGGACGTCATCTTGGACGAAATACCGCTGAGCTGCTCCATGCTCGGTTCGGACGTCATATAGAAGAAATCCGCCCGCTGCCGGTTGCCGTCCAAACCGGAGGCCGCGATATAAATGACGCCGTTGCAGGCTTCCGCCCGCAGCGAGTCGAACGCGACGGCCGTGTCGGATACAAACACATAGCGGTCTTTCGTCGCCTCGTTGAACGAGGCCGCATAGGCGCCGGTCTCATCCACCACGAGATAGGTTTTGCTCTGCTTGCCCACATTGCTCAACAGCGCCGGCGCGAACATCAGCGCGACGAACAGCAAAGGCATCAGGATGGTCATGACCAGGAAGCTTTTTTTCTTGACCCGGTTCAAATATTCGCGTTGCAGGATGACCCACGTGTTATTTCTGCTCATCTTCGTTGGCTTGTTTTACGGTTTGAATAAAAATGTCGTTCATGCTCGGCAACACTTCCTTGAACGCGCAGACCTGCCCGTGCGCCATGAGGTGTTGCAAAAGCGCGTTGGTCGCGTTGCCCTGCGTCATTTTCAGTTTCAGCGACAGACGGCCCGGCTTTTCCAGCGGCTGCACGTCCAGCACTTCCAGGTCGCGCCCCAGAAAATCGTCGGCCTTTTCCTGCGTTTCCAAAACCACCTCGTATAAGTTGGCATGAAACGAATTGCGGATTTCATCCACCTTGCCTTCCAATATTTTGTGGGAGCGGTTGATGAGCGCAATGCGGTCGCAGACTTCTTCGACCGAAGCCATGTTGTGCGTGGAGAAGATGACGGTGGCGCCCCGGTCGCGCAGCCCGAGGATTTCGTCCCGCAACAGCTGGGCGTTAATCGGGTCGAAGCCGCTGAAAGGTTCGTCGAATATCAGCAATTTGGGCTCGTGCAATACCGTGACGACAAACTGGATTTTCTGCTGCATCCCTTTGGAGAGTTCCTCCACCTTGCGGTCCCACCACGACAGGATGTCGAATTTCTCGAACCAGTATTTGAGCCGCCGCACGGCCTCGGCCTTGGAGAGGCCTTTGAGTTGCGCCAGATAGACGGCCTGGTCGCCCACCTTCATTTTCTTGTACAAGCCGCGTTCTTCGGGCAGGTAGCCGATTTGCGTGATATGCTCGGGCGACAGTTTCTCGCCGTTGAGCCATACTTCGCCCTCGTCGGGCCCCGTAATCTGATTGATAATGCGAATCAGCGTGGTCTTACCCGCGCCGTTCGGCCCCAAAAGCCCGTAAACCGCCCCTTCCGGTATCGTAATCGACACGCGGTCCAGGGCCAGATGGTTGGCGTAACGCTTCACCACGTCTTTGGTCTGTAAGATATCCATCGTTTTTTTATTTTTCCATTACAAAACATTCACGCAACGCTTGTTCAGCCGACGGGACGACCGCCCATTCTTTCGCAAATATAGCATTTTATAAGAAAATTTACTATCTTTGCCCGTTTGGGAGAACGAGCGCATGGCCGTCGATGCCTTTGCGCACAAATTTTTACGGATATGAAGACGAAGAAAACGGTTCTGCTTTTAGTGGCCTTGATGGTGGCGACCCTCTGCTTCTGCGGTTGCGCGACCCAACAGACGTCCTATACGGGCGGTGAGGTCTGCGGCTTTACGCCGTATCAGAAGCAATTCCGCGCCAAGAAGCCTCAGGTACACCCTGCGCCCGACACGCCGATCGGCGGCGACTATATGCGCTACTAATCCCGCCCTTTCATGCGCCGGTGCCTTTTGCTCTTATGCCTACTGCTTGCGGGGCAGATAGGCGGCATTTCCCTGGCGCAAGACGGACGTTCCGACCGACAGGCGCGCAAACGCGACGTATCGGCCGTGCCCCCGCGCCCGGTCGATGCGGATGAACAGCGGCTCCGCCAAAATGTCCTGCGTATCGAAATTCCCGTATTCGAAGACGACCTTCCCTTTTCCGTATTGCCGTTGGCGCAATTGGGCGTGGCCGTGGTCACGAACCAAAACGAACTCGGGCAGTCCGCGCCGCGGCGTTCCATCGCCTTTTATGACGAAAACCTGCAACTGCGCTGGAAAACGGCCGTGGAAATAGCGGCCGAATATCAATACCTCGGCTACCGCGCGGGCGAAGACAGCCTTTATTTCGCACTTTCCTGCCTGCCGCATTACAAATCGCAATATCCTTTGGCCAGCCTGACGGTCTGCCTGGCGGACGGCGCCTGGCGGCTGACCTACCGCCCCGTGGAACTGCCGCCCAAGTTAGAAATCCTTTCGATGCAGATGCGCGAAGACGGCTGGGGCTGGCTGGCCTTGGACAAGGACGAATACGTTTGGTTTTACCTGCCGGCGCACGACACCGCGGCCGACAGTCTGACGGCGGAAAAGCCGCTGCGGATGCCCCTCGGCCTCGACAACCGGCGGGAATGGTGCCATATCGCCACCGACTCGACAACTGTATATACATTGTTCCGCGACCGCAAACTGCGGATGCCGGGCCTGACCCTCTGCCGGCACGGTTGGCAGGACGTGCCGCCCGCCACCTTCGACCTACTGCCGCCCGACGAAAACCTCCGCCTCGTGGACGCCAAACTGAGCGTGTTGCCCGACGGCCGCCTGTGGATGGGCGGCACCTACCACCTCAGCCGCGAGAAGCAGACCGTTTCGCCTTATGACCGCGGCTCGGAAACGACCGGCCTGTTCGCCGCGCTGTACGACCGGGCGGCCAATACGGCCGACGCCCCGCGCCGCCTGACGTTTTGGAAACGCGCCTACTACGATTTTCCCGACTTGGAGAACCGGTTGAGCCGCGAGGCCTGGTACGACCTGCAACGCGCACAGGAAAAGTCGAAGGGACGCACGGTGATTCCGACCTTCACGACGCAGATACGCGCCGGACAGACGCCCGCCACCGCCCAGCTCTACGTATTGGGCGAGGTCTATACGCGGGCGCTCCAAACCACGACCGAGATGTATTACGACGCCTATGGCCGCATGGTGCCTTATACGCGCACCTATTTCGAGGGCTTCCGCTTCCGCGACGGCTTCCTGGCGCGCTTCGACAGCCTCGGGCACGCGGTTTCCGAAAGCATATTCGACTTGGACCGCAACCGCCTGTACAACGAGCTGACCGACTACAGCCAGTGGGCGACCGACACGGACGGGCGCACGCTGTATTTCTATCCCGACGACGACCGGCTGACCTACCGGGTGTTGGAAGCCGTGCGCGGCACCTCGGGCGAGCCGGCGGTTTTCTCATTGCCGCCGCTGTTCCAATACGACAAGGTGCAGAAAAGCTGGGGCGGCGTCCTGACGCCCTGGTACGGCCGCCACTACCTCGTGTCCGGCTATCAGCAAATACGGAACACCCGCCTCGGCAACGGCCGCCGC
>CAMWIS010000107.1 GCA_947174375.1 uncultured Bacteroidales bacterium | reverse complement strand
CATCAGGAAGAGGTTAAAATATACGCCAACAGCGATACGGAAGGCTTTATGCTTGTCAAGTTGGGCGCCCGCGCCATGTTGCGCCTGGGCTCCGTATTGGGCGATGCCCTTGGGGGCGGCAACGGCGGTGACGAAACGGATGGAGGTGCGTTATGAGAAAGATAGTTTTGAGTTGTCTGTTGACGTTGGCCGCCATCGGTGGCCTGCGGGCGCAGGTGGGGACGAACCTCTACTATATGGATTTCGTGCCGCAGCAGAGTGCCAATAATCCGGCCTTTCAGGCACCTTACGATTTCTATTTCGGTTTTCCGGGCTTGTCCGGTATCCATGCGCAGATCAACAATGATGCGTTTGCATGGAATAATCTTGTGGAACGCGGTGTGGACGACAGTTTGCGATTCAATGTCGGAAAATTCGTCGGGCGGTTGCATAACCGAAACCTGATAGGTTTGGATGCGACGGAAGAAATCCTGCGTTTCGGCTTCAAGAAAGGCGAGAACTATTTTCAGGTCGGCCTGTCGGCCAAGGTGGATGCCAACGTCGTGCTGACCAAGCCGTTTTTGAGTTTCCTGCTGTTGGGCCCGGGGCAGTTCCTCGGCGAAAACCGTTTTGACCACAACGCCATCGATGCCACGGCTTACGCGTACCTTTATTTCGGATGGTCGCGGAAAATCAGCGAGATGATAACGGTAGGCGCCCGCGCCAAACTGATTGGCGGCTTGTATAACCTCTCGACCAAAAATCTCGGCATTACGTGGAACGTCCTCAACGACGATATGGCCGACCCGTCGCTTTCGCCCTACACCTACGAACTTAAGGTGGACGGTCAAATCCGGTCGAATTTGCTGACCGAAGATTTTAAACTCGGCGGTTTGGGCTTGGGCGGGCTTGGCCGTGACTGGGGCTTCGGCATCGATATGGGGGTCAGTGTCGATTTCGCCCCCAACTGGCGGTTTACGGGCTCGGTGCTTGACCTCGGCGCGATTTTCTGGAAAGACGCCGGCGCCCGCGTTTACCGTTCGCGCAACGACAGCGTCAATTACCCGTTCCAAGGTTTGGCTGAACTCAACGTGTTCGGCGAGGATGTCCGTTTCGACTCCTTGCTTTCGCGGGCCGTGAACACCATCATCGATACGTTGAATTTCGAAAGCGACACCAACTACAAGCATGGCTATGCGACGATGCTGCCCACCACGTTGATGTTCGGGTTCGACTACACCTTGTTGGAACAGCACCGTTTCGGCATCGTGTTCAAGGGCAAGTTGCTCAACAACTATTTCTCGGCCGATGTCGGCATCGCCTATACCTATACGCCCTGTAAGAATTTCGCCGTATCGGTGAGCAATACGTTCGGCAGCAGCGGGCCACTCAACCTCGGTTTCGCCATCGCCGGCAACCTCGGGCCGTTGCAGTTGCATTTGGGGGTTGACCGCATCAACTCGTTCAATGTGGCCAAGATGCGGACGGCGGCCGTGACGTTCGGCATCAATTTCGTCATCGGCAAATACGAAATCCATCCTTCCAAAATCGCCTATATCCGCTCGGAACGGGCGGCTTCGCAAAATATGGAATACTGATGAAGCCGAACGCTTCGTTAGACGTTATCGCGGGCTATTTCCCGCATCTGACGCCCGCGCAACGGGAGCGGTTCGCGGCCTTGTTGCCGCTTTACGAAGCATGGAACGCGCGCATCAACGTGCTGTCGCGCAAGGAAACGCCCGAACAGTGGGGCATCCGGCACGTGTTGCACAGCCTGGCCATCGCGCGCTTCATCACGTTCAAGCCCGGCGCGGCCATCATGGATCTCGGTACGGGCGGCGGCTTTCCGGGCATCCCGTTGGCGATTATGTTTCCCGAAACCTCGTTTTACCTCGTCGATTCCATCGGCAAGAAGATAAAGGTGGTGCAGGCCGTGGCCGAAGCCTTGGCCCTGTCGAACGTGCGGGCGGAACAGAAGAGGGCCGAGGAGGTGTCGGAGCGCTTCGACTTTGTCGTGAGCCGCGCCGTGGCGCCGCTGCCGGAACTCCATGGCTGGATACGGAACAAGGTCAAGCCCGTTTCGCAGCACGCGTTGCCCAACGGATTAATCTGCCTCAAAGGCGGAGACTTGGCCGCGGAACTCGCGCCTTTCGGCCGCCGCGTGCAGGTGCAGCCGGTTGCGGACTATTTTTCGGACGAATTTTTCGAGACCAAGCAGATTGTCTATCTGCAAATATAAGTAGGTTATATTTTAAGATATGAAGTTTTTAGACCAATTGATTCAGTGGGATTGGCAGTGCAGCCTCGCCATCAACGGCTGGCATAGCGCATGGGCGGATGCGCTCATGATGTTTCTGAGCAACCGCTATGTCTGGATACCTTTTTACGTGCTGATGATCGTGTGGCTGTTCGGACTGTATAAGAAAAAGGCGCTTTGGATTCTGTTGGGCGTGGCCGTGCTCATCGCCGTGGCCGACTGGACGAGCGTACATTGGTTCAAGCTGACCGTACAGCGGTTGCGGCCCTGCCACGAACCGATGCTGGAAGGCCTGTTGCGGCTGCCGGCCGGTTGCGGCGGGCGGTTCGGCTTCGTATCTTCGCACGCCGTCAACCATTTCGCCATGGCTGTTTTCCTGACGCCGTGGTTCTCGCGTTTGTACGGCAGCAAACACGCCTGGTCGGGGCAAGTGTCCGGCGCGGCTACGGTTTGGCAACGCTGGTGCTTCGCGTTCGGCAAAGCCATGTACGGCGGCTTGGCCTTCTTTCGTTACGGCGGTTTATATATATGGGCGCTGCTAATTGTTTACAGCCGCGTCTATTTAGCGGCGCATTATGTGGGCGACGTGATATGCGGGGGATTGTGGGGCGCGTTGCTCGGGCTGCTGTGCTATCTCGGCCTGCGGCGGTTTGTGTCGCCGCCGGCGCAACCGGATCCGAAAAACCGCTAATCTGTTTGCAGGGCCTGCCAAAGCAAGTCTTTCAGCGGCTCGATACCCCAGCCCGAAACCGACGAAATGGCGCGGCACAGCGATGTGCCGAACAGATGCTGCAAGGCGGGTGTCAACTTGTCGCGCGCCGCGTCCGGCAACAGGTCGCATTTCGTAAAGCAGAGAACCTGCTTCTTATGCAGGAGTTCCGGATTATGGCTTTCCAATTCGTTGAGCAGAATATCGTAGGGGGCACGTAGCGTCCGCACGGCTTCTTCCAGCGGCGCGCCTTCGGCCAAAGCCTCCACCAAGGGTTCCACGCTGATCATGAACAGCAGTAAGGCGTTCCGTTCTATGTGGCGCAGGAAGCGGTTGCCCAAGCCCTTGCCCTCGCTCGCGCCCTCGATGATGCCGGGAATATCGGCCATGACGAACGAGTGGCGGTCGCGGCAGGAAACGATGCCGAGGTTGGGCGTCAGCGTCGTGAAAGGGTAGTCCGCTATTTCGGGCTTGGCCGCCGAAACGGCCGCCAGCAGGCTGGATTTGCCCGCGTTGGGGAAGCCCACGAGCCCGACGTCGGCCAATACTTTCAATTCTATGATTTTCCAACCCTCTATGCCGCTTTCGCCGGGTTGGGCGTATTTGGGCGCCTGGTTTACGGCCGACTTGAAATGGTCGTTGCCGAGGCCGCCGCGACCGCCCTTCATCCAAATCACTTCCTGGCCGTCTTCGGTAATTTCGGCCTCCGTCTCGCCGGTTTCCGCGTCCTTGACCACGGTGCCGACGGGGACTTCCACGTAAAGGTCTTTGCCGTTGGCGCCGAACCGGCGGTTCTCGCCGCCGCTCTGCCCGTTTTCGGCAAACAGGTGTTTCGTGTATTTAAGGTGGAGCAGCGTCCACAGTTGCGCGTTGCCTTTGAGGATGATATGCCCGCCACGGCCGCCGTCGCCGCCGTCGGGGCCGCCCTTGGGGTTGCTGCGGCTGCGGAAAAAGTGACGCGAGCCCGCGCCGCCGTTGCCCGAACGGCAGAAAATCTTGACGTAGTCTATGAAATTGGAAGATGCCATAATCATACAAAGATACGAAGATTTTTTTTGATTTGCCCAATTCAAAAAAAAGTGTTATCTTTGCATCCTGTTTGCAAATGGCGCGGTAGCTCAGTTGGTAGAGCAAAGGACTGAAAATCCTTGTGTCGTTGGTTCGATTCCAACCCGAGCCACAAGAGAAAGCGAGAACAAGGCGTTCTCGCTTTTTTAATATCCACAAAAACCTGATGAAACTATGAGCAGAATCCTGATTATCGGCGCCGGCGGCGTCGCCACCGTGGTGGCCCACAAAGTGGCTACCCATCCGGACGTCTTCACCGAGGTGATGATGGCCTCCCGCACGCAGGCCAAATGCGACAAGATTGCGGCGGACGTGTTCAAACGCACGGGGGTGCGGTTCAAGACGGCCCAGATCGATGCCGACAACGTGCCGGCCTTGACGCAGTTGCTCAACGAATACAAGCCGGAATTGGTCATCAACGTGGCCTTGCCGTACCAGGATTTGCACATCATGGACGCCTGTCTGGCCGCCGGCGTCAACTATATGGACACGGCCAACTACGAGCCGTTGGAGGAAGCCAAGTATGAATACAGTTGGCAGTGGGCCTATCACGACCGCTTCAAGCAGGCGGGGCTTACGGCCATCCTCGGTTGCGGCTTCGACCCGGGTGTGACGAGCGTCTATACGGCCCATGCCGCCAAGCACCATTTCGACGAAATCCACTATCTCGACATCGTGGACTGCAATGCCGGTGACCACGGCAAGGCCTTCGCCACGAACTTCAATCCGGAAATCAACATCCGCGAGATTACGCAGCGCGGCAAATACTGGGAAAACGGCGCCTGGCACGAAACCGACCCGTTGAGCGTGCATAAGGCCCTCAATTATCCGCGCGTGGGCGCCCGGGAATCGTATCTGATGTATCACGAAGAGTTGGAGTCGCTCGTCAAGCATTATCCGACCATCAAGCGCGCGCGGTTCTGGATGACGTTCGGCCAGGAGTACCTGACCCATCTGCGCGTGATTCAGAATATCGGTATGGCCTCCATCGAACCGATTGTGTACGAAGGCAAGGAAATCGTGCCGATTCAGTTCCTCAAGGCCGTGTTGCCCAACCCCGGCGACCTGGGCGAGAACTACAAGGGCTTTACGTCCATCGGTTGCCGTATCCGCGGTATCAAGGACGGCAAGGAGCGCACGTATTATGTCTTCAACAATTGCAGCCACGAGGTGGCGTACAAGGAGACGGGCACGCAGGGCGTCAGCTACACGACGGGCGTACCGGCCACCATCGGCGCGATGATGTTCTGCAAGGGCTTGTGGAGACAGCCGGGCGTGTTCAATGTGGAACAGTTCGACCCGGATCCGTTCATGGCCGAACTCAACAAGGGCGGCCTGCCTTGGGAAGAATTGTTCGATATCGATTTGGAACTGTAGGCGGGGCTTGCGTTCCGCGTATAAAAAAACCGCGGTGGCTTCGGCCGTCGCGGTTTTTTCGTAGGGTCAGACGTCATTTACCGTTGGCGCTGTTCCTTGATATATTG
>CAMWIS010000106.1 GCA_947174375.1 uncultured Bacteroidales bacterium | reverse complement strand
CCCTTCGCCACCTCCGCAAACACCTTGCGGTCGCGATAGACGGCGCCGCCCAAGGCCTGCACGGCCAGTTCCGCATAGGAGGCCGGAATCTCCACGAACGAACACGTCTTGCGCAGGTCGATACGCCCCACGCGCATATCGCGGTCTTTCACGTAGTCGTTCAACAGCCCGATGATGTTCTGCGGCTTGACCCCGTCCATGTGGCCGAGGTTGATGAACAGCCGCGCGAAATCGCCGCGGTCGCCCCTTTCGTCCGACCGCTTGCCGCGCGGGGCGTCCACGCTCATGTCGCGTACTTCGGGCGCGTTGCGGTAGTAATTCAAAAAGCGGTTGAACTCCAAGGCCACGAAGCGTTGTATGAGTTCTTCCTTGCTCAGCGGCTGCAGTTTGTCGTAAATGGCCGGCAGATAGGTTTCCAACTCTTCCGCCGCCAAATCCACGCCCAGCATCCGCTCGGCCTGATAAAGCACCTGCTTGCCGCATATTTCCTCGCCGCTCGGCAGTTGTTTCAACTCGAACGACTTATGGATGACCTTTTCTATTTCCTTGATGCGCGACTTTTCGCGGACGGTAATCAGCGAAATGGAAATGCCCGTGGCGGACGCGCGGCCCGTGCGGCCGCTGCGGTGCGTGTATTGTTCCACATCGTCGGGCAGGTTGTAGTTGAGCACGTGCGTCAGGTTGTTCACGTCCAGGCCGCGCGCCGCCACATCCGTCGCCACCAACAGTTGCAGGTTCTTGAGGCGGAAGCGGCTCATCGCGTTGTCGCGCTGCGCCTGCGACAGATCGCCGTGCAGGGCGTCGGCGTTGTAGCCGTCGCGTATGAGTTTCTCGGCCACCTCCTGCGTCTCGCGCCGGGTCCGGCAGAAAACGATCGAATAGATTTCCGGATAGTAGTCGATAATCCGCTTCAGGGCCAAATAACGTTCCTTGGCCTGCACCATGTAGTAGTGGTGCGTCACGTTGGCCGAGCCCTCGTTGCGGCGGCCTATCGTCACCTCAACCGGCTCTTTCATGTAGCGGCCCGTCATGGCGCGGATTTCATCGGGCATCGTGGCCGAAAACAGCCACGTGTTCTTTTCTTCGGGCGTATAGGCCAGAATGCCGTCCAACTCGTCGCGGAAACCCATGTGCAGCATCTCGTCGGCCTCGTCGAACACCACCGTCCGGATTTTGGAAAGGTCGAGCTTGCCGCGCCGCAGGATGTCGAGCATACGGCCGGGCGTGGCCACGACGACCTTAAGGCCGCGTTCTATCTCCGACATCTGCCGTTCGATGCTCGCCCCGCCATACACCGCCCCGATTTTAACGCCGGGCAGGTGCGCCGCCATCTTCTCCATGTCGGTGGCGATTTGCAGGCACAGTTCGCGCGTCGGACTCAGCACCAAGGCTTCCACGTTGCGGTTCGTCGTGTCGAGCCGTTGCAGAATCGGCAGGCCGAACGCCGCCGTCTTGCCCGTACCCGTCTGCGCGAGCGCAATCAGGTCGGTGGCCCCGCCCAGCAGCAACGGGATGACCTGTTCCTGCACGGGCATGGCTTCCGTAAAGCCCAAGTCCGCTATGGCGGACAACAACTCCGCCTTTAAATTCAGTTCTTCAAATCTCATAAAAATCGCTTGCGACGGCGCGCCCGCAGGGTCACCCTATCGCTTCACTATCCGCAGGACCAGGCCGCCCAACAGCAACAACAGGGAAACGGGCAGGAACATACGCCCCAAAACATCCCCGTAGCGGCTGTAAAACGTGAGTCTGCGGTTGGTTTTCATATCGTGTTTGATGACGGCCGGTTCCCAATAGGCCGTGCGTTGCAGCACGTCGCCCCGCTGGGAGATGAAGCCGGAAATGCCCGTATTGGCCGAACGGGCTATTTCGCGCCGGTTCTCGATGGCCCGCAGACGCGCGTATTCGGCGTGCTGCCGGTGCCCCGGCGTGTTGCCCCACCAGCCGTCGTTGGTGGAGATAAACAGCAGTTCGGCGCCACGGCGGCAAAAGCCCGTCACGTAGTCACCGAAAATGGATTCATAGCAGATGACGTCGGCGTAGGTCACCGTGTCGCCCGCCGCCACCGATTGGAACACCTCGGGTTCCGCATCCGTGCCCAGCGTGCCCACGATGCCGCCCAGGTCAATGGCCCATTTCTCCAGGAAGCTGATTTTATCGACCAAGGGCATGATTTCCACGGCCGGCGTCAGCTTGGACTTGTGCCGCAGCGGGAAGCCGCCGGGCACCGCGTCTTCCATGACTTTCGCGCCCGTGTCGATGACCATGACCGTATTGTGCGCCAAATAATAGAGCGTGGCGCCCTCAAAGATATTCGGCCGTTTGCGCACGCCGCGCGTGGCCGAGTCTTCGGGCGCGAGCCGGCTATAGGTGGAAATGCCGGCCACCACCGACAGGCCGGGATAATCGGTCAGGAAACGGCGGATGGTCGCCACGCTCGGCGAATAGGCCAGCTTGTGCTCCCAAACGTATTCCTGTATCATGCTTTCGGGCGTGACGAGGAAGCGCGTCTGCGGGCTCAACGCATATTCGCCCAGGAACAGCATCCGTTGGACGGCCTCCACGGGCGGGATGTCGTATTGCTCCCCGTAGGGGTCTATGTTGGGTTGCACGACCACCGTCTCAATGCGCCGCCCCTCGCTTTTGTAATGCGTATAACGCCACATCGAGCCGCCCACGGGTATGAGGATGGCGAGGCAGACCGCAATGGCCTTGATGTTCTTCTCGCGCTTGGACGCGCCGGCCATGACGGCCTTGCACCAGGCCAAAAACAACATATTGACCGCCAGCACCCACAGGCTGCCGCCCGACGTGCCCGTGTATTCGTACCACTGCACCCAGGCCGGCTGCGTGGCGAACACGTTGCCGAGCGTGAGCCACGGCCAGGCGATGTCCCAGATATGGTGTATATACTCAAACGCAAGCCAATAGACGATGAGCACGCCGCCGCGCGCGCTGTACAGCGGCAAACGGCGCGTGGTGACATGATACAGCCAAAAGACCGTGGCCATGAGCAACGCGTTGGCGCCCCAGGCCAAGGCCGCGGCGGGCGTGGAGTTCCAAATCCACCACGTGGTGAGGATGTTCCAGACCAGGAAGGCCACAAGGGCATAGAGGAAGACCGGGTAACGGCCGCCCTCGCCCGCCCGCCGCCGACGGTAGGCGTAGTCCTCCGCCCACAGCAGCGGCACCCACGCGAAGAACACGACGGGCGTGAAGCCACGCGCCGGCCACGCCGCGGCCAGCAACAGCCCCGTGGCGACGGCCGCCGCCCAAAACATCCACGATTTAACCTTGACGGGCTGCATCCCTTAGGCCGGTTGTACCGTGCCGGCGCTAACCGCCAGTTCCGGCGCTATTTTCTTGGCCAAGCCCTGCAATACCGAGCCGGGGCCCACTTCAATCATTTCCGTGGCGCCGTCGGCCACCATGTTGCGGACGATTTCGGTCCAACGCACCGGCGAGGTCAGCTGCGCCACGAGGTTGGCCTTGATTTCGGCCGGGTCGGTGAACGGACGCGCGTTGACGTTCTGATAAACCGGACATACCGGCGCATGGAAGGTGGTGCTTTCGATAGCCTGCGCCAGTTCCACACGCGCCGGCTCCATGAGCGGCGAATGGAACGCACCGCCCACCTTGAGCGGCAACGCACGCTTGGCGCCCGCCGCCTTGCAAGCCTCACAGGCCTGCTCGATGCCCTTCATGCTGCCCGAGATAACGAGCTGGCCGGGGCTGTTGTAGTTGGCCGGCACCACGACTTCGCCCTGGATGCCCGCGCAGATTTCTTCTATCTTGGCGTCGTCCAGCCCGATGATGGCCGCCATCGTGGACGGGTTCATCTCGCAGGCCTTCTGCATCGCGTTGGCGCGTTTGGACACCAGCACGAGCGCGTCTTCAAAGTTCAACGCCTTGTTGGCCACTAAGGCCGAAAATTCACCGAGGGAGTGACCGCCCACCATATCGGGCTTGAAATCGGGCAGGCAGGCCGCCAGCACCACCGAATGCAGGAATACCGCCGGCTGCGTCACCTTGGTCTGCTTCAAGTCTTCGTCCGTACCGGCGAACATGAGGTCGGTGATACGGAAGCCAAGGATTTCGTTGGCTTTTTCAAACATGGCCTTGGCCTGGGGATAGGCTTCGTACAAGTCTTTGCCCATGCCCACGAACTGCGCTCCCTGTCCCGGGAATACGTATGCTCTTTTCATCTGTTTCAGATTAACGGGTTATACTTCTATATTATACAAAAGTACAAAGTTAAGATTTGTTGAGCGCAATAGCAAATACGAAATTCCCATTTCGTATTTGCAGGCTTAAAGGGCGAACGAATGCAAAATATATTTTGCAATTCGGACGACACTTTAAGACTGGCAAAATAAAATATGGCGTTTCAATCTTGCTATCGCCGAGACTCCGCAAACCCCACCCAGGACGCGCAGCGGACAAGTAAAGTTCTCAATTATTCCATAAAATAAAATTATCACAACAAAAACTTTTGAATTTCGGAATTTATGACTAATTTTGCGTAAAGAAACTGCTATGCACGTTATCTCCCATAGGAAACTAAAGGAATTCTACGAGGCGCCCGGCAACGGGGACGCGAGAGTGGCGTTGGAACGATGGTACGACATCGCCCAACAGGCCCAATGGCACAGCCTGTCGGATATACGCGGGGACTTTCCTGCAACGGATTATATCGGGAACCAGCACTATGTCTTCAATATCAAAGGCAACCATTACCGTCTCGTCGTCGTGATTAAATTCACGATAGACCGTATCTTCATCCGTTTCGTAGGGTCTCACCGCGAATATGAAAAGATTGATTGTTCAACCATTTAAACCCAAGGATATGGATTATTCCAAAAAGCAATACGAATATGCCCTCCACCGCATCGAGGAGCTGTTGCCGCTGGTAACGGACGATACGCCGGCCGGCGACAAGAACGCGGTGGAACTGACGATTTTTTCCGATGTGGTTGAAACTTACGAAAAAATCCACTACCCTATCGACAAACCGACCATCGGCGAACTGATTAGCCTCTCCATAGCAGAAAAAGGCATGACGCAGAAACAACTGGCCGAAGAAATCGGCATCAGCCCGTCGCGCGTAAACGACTACATCGCCGGACGGGCGGAGCCCACCCTGCGCATAGCCCGTGCCCTCTGCCTTGTACTCGGCATTGCCCCGGCCGCCATGCTCGGCATATAAATGACGATAATCGGTCGAAAATTTGAATTTTCAAAAAAAGGTTGTATCTTTGCCGCCGTTTTCGCCCTCTTAGCTCAGTTGGTAGAGCAAATGACTCTTAATCATTGGGCCCGGAGTTCGAGTCTCCGAGAGGGCACGGAAACCTGAAGCGCCTGCACACCGCAGGCGCTTTTTTTATTGCCTTTCATCGACCCAAGCGGCGGATTCGTCGGGAAAATACGGGGGTACTTCTATTTTATTTGTTATATCGTATAGCCGGGGGTGCTTGTTGTATATTTTTTGCGGCCGCGGGG
>CAMWIS010000105.1 GCA_947174375.1 uncultured Bacteroidales bacterium | reverse complement strand
CGGCGGGGCTGTTGGTCTGCGACGTGGCCGTGGCCGACTTCCGGCCCTTGGCTTGGTATTGGCTTACGCCGGAGACCTTGCCCTTCGCCCAGGCCGGGCCCGCCATCGGGACGGCATGGCCCGCCGCCGCGGCCGCCGCTTTGGATAAGGCCGCCCTGCGCCTGTCGTATCCGACGCCCGACAGCCGGCAGTTGTATTGGCGGCAGGCGGATGGCGCCGGCGTCAACATCCAGTTGACTTACAGTAAAAAGAAAGTGAATGAACCGGTTGAGGTCTCTACCGACCTGCCGAAAAAATATAAGGTGCGTTATGTGGAATAAACCCCTGATATGGTGTTTGACGCTCTGTCTGTTGGCGGGCGGCTTCAGCGGCTTGTCGGCCCAGGACAAAAAGACGTTGGAGGCCAACAAGAAGAAAGTGGAGCAGGAAATCGCCCAAACGTCCAAACTGTTGGAACAGACGCGCAAGAGCAAGCGCAATTCGTTGGCGGAATTGGAGTTGCTGAACAAGAACATCAATATGCGTACCAAGCTCATCAAGGGCTTGAACCAGGAAGTGAACCTGACGGATCAGCGCATCACCAAACTCACGTCCGACATCAGCCGTCACACGCGCGACATCGAGAACCTTAAAAAGGAATACGCCGCCATGTTGCAGTCCTCGTATCTGCACCGGAGCCAATACGACAAATGGATGTTCATCCTGGCCTCGTCCGATTTCAATCAGGCGTTCCGCCGCTTGCAATATATCAAGCAATACGGCGACCACCAGCGGCTGACCGTGGCGCAGATAGAGGCCAAGCAGGCCGCGTTGGAAGAGAAGCGGGCCGAACTCACGGCGCAACGCGCGGAGAAAAAGCAGTTGTTGGACAAGCAGGAAAAGGAAAAGGGCAAGTTACAGAAAGAAAAGACGGCGCAGAACAAGCTCGTCAACACGCTCAAGAAAAAGGAAAGCCAGCTGGCATCCCAACTCAAGGCCAAGCAGAAGAAGCGCAATGAACTCAATGCGCAGATTCAAAAGATTATCCAGGAGGAAATCCGCAAGTCGAACGAGGCGGCGCAGAAAAAGGCGGCGGCTTCGGGGCAGACGGCCACGACCTCGTCGGCCGCCTATGCGTTGACGCCGGCCGAAAAGGCGTTGTCGGCCGATTTCGAGAGCAACAAGGGCAAACTGCCGTGGCCCACCGCCAAGGGCAGCATCTCCAGCTCGTTCGGCACCCATCCGCATCCCGTCGTCAAGAGCGTGACGGTAACGAACAACGGCATCGACATCATCACCGAAGCCCGTTCGGCGGTACGCGCCGTATTCAACGGCGAAGTAAGCAATGTGGGCACGATTTACGGGCTCAAGTTCATCATGATACGGCACGGCGCCTATACGACGGTCTATTCCAACCTCGACCAGGTGTCGGTCAAGAAAGGCGACAAAGTGACGACCAAGCAGACGATAGGCCGCGTGGCGACGAACCAGGAGGAAGGCAAAACGGAGTTGCAATTCCAAGTGTGGAAGGGCGTGACGAAGATGGATCCGGCCCTGTGGTTGGCACGATAGGGGAAAAATTGTAAATTTGCAGGATATAAAGAAAGGCATAGGCGATATGAAAAGCGTAAAACGGCCGATGGCTCGGCTTATGGCAGGCATTTTATTTCTAACAACCGTTATAACTATGGCACAGGCACAGACCAAGGTGCGGATTGAGACACCTTACGGCGACATGGTCGTGAAACTTTACGATGAAACGCCCAAACACCGCGATAACTTCATCAAGCTCGTGAAAGAGGGCTTTTATGACAACCTGTTGTTTCATCGCGTGATAGAGAACTTTATGATTCAGGGCGGCGACCCGGATTCCAAGGGCGCGCCGGCCGGCAAGATGCTGGGCGTGGGCGATGTGGGCTACACGGTACCGGCCGAATTCGTCAAGGGACTGTATCATAAGAAAGGCGCGTTGTCGGCGGCCCGTCAGAGCGATGCCGTGAACCCGGCCAAGGCCTCTTCGGGCTGTCAGTTCTATATCGTGCAGGGGCAGGTCTATCCGCAGGAGATTTTCGCGATGTTCGAGAGCCGCGGCCTGAAGCTGAACGACGAGCAGAAGCAGTTGTACAGCACCGTGGGCGGCACGCCGCATCTGGACGGCGACTATACGGTGTTCGGCGAAGTCATCGAAGGCTTGGACATCATCGATAAGATTGCGGCCGTGCAGACCGACCGCGCCGACCGTCCCGTAGAGGACGTATGGATGAAGATGCGCATCGAAAAATAGCTGGAAAAAGCATGAAAGAGAAGATACAGGCTTTATTGGAAGAAGCCGAAACCATTAAACTCACGACCGCCGAGGCCATCGAGCGGTACCGCATCCGCCTTTTGGGCAAAAAAGGCGAACTCAACGACTTGTTCGAGGCGTTCAAGCAGTTGGAACCGTCTTTGAAGAAAGAGATGGGCGCGGCGCTGAACCGGCTGAAAACGGCGGCGCAGGCGGCGGTGGATCAGGCCAAGGCCGCCGTCGAACAGCAAGGCGGCGCGTCTAAGGAGGTGCCCGATATGACCCGTCCCGTGGTGGCGGACTTGGGGCATCGGCATCCGTTGTCGCTCATGCGCGAGGAAATCATCGACATTTTCGGCAAAATAGGCTTTGTCGTATGGGACGGCCCCGAAATCGAAGACGACTGGCATCTGTTCTCGGCCCTGAACTTCCCGCCGGAACATCCGGCCCGCGATATGCAGGACACGTTCTTCGTGGAGAAACGCGGCGGCACGGACGACGTGGCGCTTAGAACGCATACGTCCTCGGTGCAGATCCGGATGATGGAAAGCCAGCGGCCGCCGATTAGGGCCATATTCCCGGGCCGCGTCTATCGCAACGAGGCCATCTCGGCGCGGGCGCACTGTTTCTTCCACCAGGTGGAAGGCCTGTATATCGACAAGAACGTCTCGTTCGCCGACCTGCGCAGCACCTTGCTCCATTTCGCCAAGGAGATGTTCGGCGCGGACACGCAGATCCGTCTGCGGCCGTCCTACTTCCCGTTTACGGAGCCGTCGGCCGAGATGGATATCGCCTGCACGATTTGCGGCGGCAAAGGCTGCCATCTGTGCAAGCATACGGGCTGGGTCGAAATCCTGGGCTGCGGCATGGTGGATCCCGCCGTGTTGGAGAATTGCGGCATCGACAGCAAAGTATATAGCGGTTATGCGTTCGGCATGGGCGTGGAGCGTATGGCCAACCTCAAATACCGCGTCAACGACCTGCGGTTGTTCTCCGAAAACGACAAACGTTTCTTGTCTCAGTTCTAAGCGGCGGCTATCCTGTCGGTCGCCAGGCAATAAAAAAGCGCCGTTCCATTGCGGAACGGCGCTTTTCTTTTATCGCGTTGCGTTGTCTTACGGTCTTACGATAAAGCTGCCGCGGCCGATTTCCTTGTCGTCCATATAAACCGTTACGTCGTACTTGCCGTCCATGGCCGGCGATTTCTTGTCGGTCTTGTCCCAAAACATATGCACCGACATGGCTTCGCCTTCGTAGTCGATGGTTTCCTTAATCGAATACTGCAACTTCTGACCGTCGTCCGTCGTAAACGTATAGGCGTCGTTCGTCGCGTCTTTCGTCAGCACCACGCCGTCCGGCCGCATGACCCGCGCGTAGATGTGCCGTTCGCCCCGTTTGGCTAAGTCGTTTTCGCTCAGCGTGAACGAAATCGAGATGCGGCTCAGGCGCAGGGCCTTGTCGGTCGGCACCTCGCGCCCGTCGGCACGCAGACGCGCCGTCCCCACTTCCAGATTGTAGGCCTTGAGCGTCGCGGCCACTTCCACCTGTTGCGACAGCGCCTGTTTCTCTTGCGTCAGCGTCGTGTTCTTCTGACGTTCCGCCGCGATTTCCTCCTTGATTTGGACGTTCTCGGCCGTCAGCGTCTGGTTCTCCACCACGAGCGAGTCGATGCGGTGCACGTAGTCCTGCGTGATTTTGCGGAGCAGTTCCAGTTTGCGCTTGATTTTGTTATAGTCGGCCTGCGAGGCGATGAGTTTCTGAATCTCTTTCGCGTTGGCCATGATGATGCTGTCCTTATCGATGAGCTGGGCGGAGAGGTCTTGATTCTCGACCTTGACGCTCGTATAGTCGTCCATCAACTGATCCAATTCGCCTTTGAGCTGGACGCCTTGTTTGAAACTCTGTTGTTTCTGATACAGGGCGTAACCCATGCCGCCACCCATGCAGAGGATCAGGAGTATCAGCAGCAAAATCGTGTTTTTGAGACGTTTGACCGTCCGGTCGGTTTGTGTTTCCCAGGCCATGTTTTCTTGTTTTTGCGTTTTTTAAGAAAAAATGATAAAGCAACTGCAAAAATAACAATAAATTTGGCAAAAACATACGGGTGACTCCGATGAAAAATATATTTCTATCTTATTGGCGGGCTTTCGTCGATTTTATGTACCCGCCGGTCTGCAAGGCCTGCGGCCGGCCGTTGGCGGCGGGGGAACGCACGTTGTGTACCGATTGCCGCCTGCATCTGCCCTATACGCATTACGAGGGGTGGCACGACAACCCGACGGCGCGGGCGTTTTACGGACGGGTGCCGTTGCAGCGGGCGGCCTCGCTGTTGTTCTTTACGGCCGACGGCCGCGTGCAATCCTTGCTTCATGCGTTGAAATACAAGCGTCAGCCCGAAGTGGGGCTGTATATAGGTGCGTTGATGGGGCGGCGCATCGGCCGCTCGCCGTTGTATGCGGGCGTGGACTATATCGTGCCCGTGCCTTTGCATCCGGACAAGCTGAAGAAGCGCGGCTACAACCAGGCGGCCTTGCTGGGGCAGGGCATGGCGGCCGCATGGCCGACCGGCGGGGACGGCCACGGCGCGACCGCACCCAAGCCCGAGTTGCTGACGGGTTTATTGCTTAAACGGCGGTTCAACGAAAGTCAGACGCGCAAGAACCGGGCGGAACGCTGGGACAACGTGCAGGCCGTCTATGAACTGAGCGCCGACGCGGGCTTGCGTTCGCGCGTGGCCGGCAAGCACCTCCTGCTGGTGGACGATGTGATGACCACGGGGGCGACGTTGGAGAGTGCGGCTTCCGCCTTGCTCGACGGCTTGCCGGGTATCCGCCTGAGTGTCGTCACGGCCGCCACGCCGGCTTAGGCCAGACGGAACGCATCGATGATATGGTCGGTCACTTCGATGTGGCCGTCGGGTGTTTTCTGTACGCAGATGATGTCGAAACGGGCTTCGAGCGGGTTCTTCGTCCGCAGGATATAGGTGTTGGCGGCGCGGCGCAGATGGTGCTGTTTGAGGCGGTGTACGGCGTCTTGTGGCAGGACGAGGCAGTTCTTGGCCCGCGTCTTGACTTCCACGAACACCAGTCGGTTGTCGCCTTGGGCGATGAGGTCGATTTCCTTATGCCCCGCACGGTAGTTGGCGGAAAGAATCGTGTAGCCGCGCGCTTCGAGGTAGGCTTTGGCCGCCTGCTCGCCGCGCCGCCCCGTCAGATAGGATTCCGGGAGTTGCTTTTCTTCTTGCACCGTTTTCATGATTGCGTTTGCCGTAGTTGTGCCACGAATTGGCGGATAACGGGGAAAATCCGGTCAAACGG
>CAMWIS010000104.1 GCA_947174375.1 uncultured Bacteroidales bacterium | reverse complement strand
GCCGCCGCACGCTCGGGCAGATACAGGTCTAAGGCCAGCGACAGCACGCTGTCGGCATAGACCACGCGGTTGGGATAGTCCAAACCGGATATATATGTATATACTTGCGGCGTCTGAAAGTCGGGAAACAAAGCCTGCGCCTGCGCGAACAGCCGCCCCAAACCGTCGGCCAGCCCGCCGCCGTCACCGTAACAGGCTTCCACGGCACCGTAGGTTTCCTTGACCCACGGGTCTAACACAAACGTCTGCAACTGCAACACGTTCTGCGCGTCGGTCAAATCGGCGCCCGACAGGTAGGGCGCGTATTCGGCGGCCAAGGACGGCAGGGCCGCCGCGATGCTGTCGGGCGGCAGGGCCATCAACGCCTGTTCGTAGCGGTGCAGGGAAACCGGGAGCGGCTCTACCGCGCGGCGGCCGCAAGCCATTGCCGTTAGCGCCAACCCCAAGGCGACGCCCCATATCCGCGTTTTATCCATCCAATGTTTCATACGCTTTAAAATATCGTGAACCGCAGCAGGAATTCAAAATGCCCCATCGTGAACGACTGGCCGCTGACGCGCATAATGGGCAACAGTTCGTGTTCGTAACGCAAGGCCAGGCAGGCGAACGCATAGTGCAGGCCGCATTCCAGCCGCAGCCCCATCGAATTGAGATAAGGCTGGTCGGGCACGTTCTGCCAATTAACGCTAATATAAGGCTCGCCGCCACGGTCGGACGGAAAATTGCCCACCACGCTGGCCGCCAGCGTCAGGTTCATGTCGGAGGCGCGCGGCCAAAAGCGGTAGCCTACGCCCAAGGCCGGCACCAAATCCAAATAGGGCGCCTTGATTTCAAAATAGCCGGTGGACGAATAACCATCGGCCTGCAACGTGGCCGACCCCACGCCCATTTCCAAATGCAGATACCAGCGTTTGGACTTTTCGAAATCCCATTCAAAAAACGCACTGCCGCTGAAGCCCATTTTGGTTTTGGCGGAAACGAACGTCCAGGGGGTATGCTTGGCCGGATAAGCCGTATGCACGCCGCCGCCCGCCTGTATGCCGAAATGGATGTCATCATGTTCGGTGGTCACCATCGTGGATTGCGCCCGGGTCGGGATCGCACAGAACACGCAGAAAAACAGCCCCGTAAGACAAACGGCGAGCCGATAAGCGCCGCTTTTGCTTTTTTCCGCTTTTTTGGCGTAAATTTGCATATTAACTGACACGTTGCACTAATTTTACAAAATTAGTAAAAAAATGAAAAAAACAGCATGGATTCCGATGGCCGTCTTGCTATTGAACGGCATGGCCCTATTCCCGACTTCCGTGGCGGCCCAATCCGGAAAACCCGTTTTTATAGACAGCCCGGCTTATGTGCTGAGCGGCGGCAAGGCCGACCAGGGCGACAACGCCCGGCCGACGGCCACAGCGCAACCCGCCCCCGCCCCGGCGCAGACCGCGCCGGCCAAACCCTCGGCATCGCAGCCGAGCCAAGCCGCCGCCAAACCGGCCACAACGGCGCAACCCGCGGCAGCCAAGCCCGCCACGCCGCAACCGACCCAAACCGCCGCGGCGCAGAACAGGCCGCCCGTCTATGAGGTGGCTTCCACCACGGCGGACGCCGCCAAAGAAGCCAAGGGCAAGGAAACGAAAGCCAAACATTCGCTGGCCCGTCAAGGCAAACTCGTATATATATCCATTGACGCCGCGCAGGTGTTCAATTGGTACGGAAGCGTCAACCGCCCTTACAACGGCAAAGGGGCGCGCGCCATCGTCAACCCCACGGTATCGGTCGATTTCGACTTGGGTTATTATATGTTCCTCGGCACGGGGCTTTCGTTCAACACCACGGGCGGCCGCCTGCAATACCCGTCGGACTATGTGGAACAATACAAGGACTTGGGCTTTTCGGCCTACGACGAGGTACTGCGCGCCTACACGGCTTCGTATCTCGAACTGCCGATTGTGTTCCGCGTGCAAACCAACCTGTTGCACAAGCATTGGCGCGTCTTCGGGTCGGTGAGCGGTAACTTCGGCGTGCGCGTCTTTGCACGCTACCGCGATACCTACGAAGATTTCAAATACCAAAACCCCTTCGGCAACCAGACACTCGAAGGCAAATTGGTACAGACCGGCAAACTCGGCAATAAAATCAACCTTTGGCAGGTGTCGGTCGGCGCAAGGCTCGGCGGCTCCTACAAGCTACTGAGCATCATGTCCCTGCGTTTCGGCCTGGGCTACCGCTACGGTTTCCTCGACGCGCTGACCAAGAACCACGAGCAGCCCAAGGGCGTGCAGGCGACGGCCAAACCGCAACAATTTGAGATTTTCTTAGGACTGACGTTTTAGTGTGACCCCACAACGACCCGCGATATGAAAAACATCGTCTTGCTACAGGCGGCCTTTTCGGCCGAAGATATCAACGCCAACCGGAACGCCATTGCCGAAGCCTACGGGCAAGCGGCGGCGGCCGGCGCCGAGATCGTGGCGGCGCCGCTCCAAGCGGTCTGCGGCTTTAAGCCCGGCCGGCGGCTGCAATCGCCCGCCTTTGTGAAAGCCTACTGCGAGGCGGCCGAAGCCCTGATTGCCGCCACCAAACAGACCGTTTTGGTGTTTGAAGTGCCGCTGGTGATGCAAGACGGCGGCTATACGCCCCTGTTTATCGCCGCACGCAACGGCAAGGCGGAACGCGCCGCCGGCCGCCTCACGTTCCAATACGGTGACGGACGCAAGGCCCTGGTCTGCGCCGCCAACGAGGCGCATGCCTATGCGGAGGCCGAAACAATAAAGCCCGATTTACTCCTTTTGGCCGACTGCCACGCCTTAGTGGCGGATAAGGAAGCCGAGCGCGACTGCCGCCTGCAACGGGCGGCCGCCGCCGCGGAAACAACCATATATATCAATCAGGCCGGCTGTTTGGACTATCACATCCTGAGCGGCGGTTCAACGCGCTTTGACGCTTACGGCAAGCAACGCGCCACCTGCCCGCTGTTTACCGCCTGCCTGCCCGACCTGACGGCCCCGCAAGCCGGCTTTACGCCCGACTATAACGACCAAACCGCCCTCATCCACGAAGCCTTGGTGTGCGGCATACGCGACTATGGCCGCCGCAGCGGCATCCGTTCGGCCATCGTGGGCCTTTCGGGCGGCATCGACTCTACGGTGGTGTTGCCCTTGGCCGTGGAAGCCTTCGGCGCCAACAACGTGTTCGGCCTCATGATGCCGTCGCAATTCTCCACCGACCATTCGGTGAACGACGCCGTCCAGTTGGCGAAGAACACCGGCGTGGCCTACGAAATCATCGCCATCGAACCGCTTTACACGACGTTTTTGAAACAGTTAGCCCCCGTATTCAAAGACACGCCTTTCGGCTTGGCCGAAGAAAACCTGCAAGCCCGCATACGCGGCAATCTGCTCATGGCGGCCTCCAACAAAAAGGGCGGCATCGTGCTCAACACGTCGAACAAAAGCGAATCGGCCTGCGGCTACGGCACGCTTTACGGCGACCTCTGCGGCGGCCTGTCGGTCATCGGCGACCTTTACAAGAGTCAGGTCTATGCCTTGGCGCGTCACTTTAACCGGGAGCGCGAAATCGTGCCGCTCAACTGCATCGAAAAAGCCCCCTCGGCAGAATTGCGGCCCAATCAGAAAGACAGCGACTCGCTGCCCGACTACGATTTAATCGAACGCATCCTGCGCGGCCATTTGGAACGCCACCTGACCGCCGCCGAACTCACGGCCCAAGGCCTGCCGGAAGCCGACGTAACCAAGGTGCTTCGGCTGCTGCGCAACAGCGCGTACAAACGCTTGCAGACCCCGCCCGTATTGCGGCTCACCGATACCGTACTCTCCGAATACCGGCCTTTCTAAGTCGGCACGGGTTTTGCCGTAAGGATATTCGCAAATATTCGTATATTTGTTGTTGATATGCCGAAACGCTTGTCTTTATCCCAACGCATCGCGTGCCTAGGCCTCTGCCTGGCTTTGACCGCCGGGCTTTGCGCCGCCGCAGCCGCCACGCCCGCCAAGGCTCCGGCCACGGCTTCCGTGCTGTCTTACGGCCCCACGTTGCGCGTCGGCGTGGAGACGGGCGGCATCTACCGCATCACTTACGAAGACCTTAAACGCGAAGGCCTGCTGAAAGAGGCCGTGCCGAGCGGCCGCATCGCGCTTTACGGCAACCGCGCCGGTATGTTGCCGACGCGCAACGTGGCGGACATCCCCGACGATTTGGCAGACCTGCCGGTTGCGATGTACGACGGCGGGGACGGCCAATTCGGCGCCGGCGACTACTTCCTGTTTTACGGACAAAGCCCCGTGACGTGGCATTACGACGCCTCCGAACAGCCGGTTTTTACACACCGTCAGAACACTTACAGCGACCGCACCTATTATTTTGTGGGCGTCAACCATCCCACCGAAGCCGCCCGCATCGGCGACGCGCCCCGTCTGGAATTGGCCGCCGAACAAGACCTGACGAGTTTTCCGGACTACTTCTGTTACGAAAAAGACCTCTACAACATCGTTTCGGGCGGACAGGCCTGGTATGGCGAATCGTTCAACACTTCGGGCGAGACGCTGACCGTGCCGCTCTCCTTGCCCGATATCAGCACCGAACCGCTTTACACGCTGTCGCAGACCGGCACCGACAACGTGCAGATGTGCGTAGCCGCCAGCGGTCTGACCGCCAGCGGCAACGGACGCTTGGAGATACAGGCGGGCGCAACGGCGGGCGAAATCAACCTGCCGCCGATTTTCAGCAACACGGCCCGCATTTCCGGCCTTTATACCGCCGCTTTCCGCCAAACCGCCGCCGATTTGCCGGTCAAACTCACTTACTACAAGTCGGGCGGCGCAACGCGCACCTATCTGGACTATATCGAAATCCTTTACCAACGGCAACTGCGGCTTTACCGCGGCGAACTGCTGTTCCGCCACCCGGTCACCGACCGCAAGGCGGCCAACTTCCGCATCGACAACGCCCCGTCCACCACGCAGGTGTGGGACGTGACCGACCCCTACGCCGTTAAACGCCTGCAACCGCAGGCTTCCGGTTCGGCCATCCGCTTGCGGGCGGGCGGTGAAGACACGTTGCAGACGTTCCTAGCATTCGACGGCTCCGCCTACCGTAGCCCCGTGTTCGAGGGCATCACGGCCATACAGAACCTGCACGGCCTGCCGCAAACGGACTATGTGGTGGTGACCGCGCCCGAATTTCTGTCCCAGGCGCAGGAAATAGCGCGACTGCACCGCGAACGGGACGGCTACCGCACCACGGTGGCCACCACGACGCAGGTCTATAACGAATTCGGCACGGGGATGCCCGACCCCTCGGCCATCCGGCTGTTCGTGAAGATGTTTTACGACCGTGCCGCGGGCGCGGACGACCGTCCCCGCTACCTGTTGCTGTTGGGCGACGCCTCTTACGACGTCAAGAACCGCTTGGGCACGAACACGAACAAAATCCCGACCTTTGAGGTGCCCAACGCTTACAGCGATGAATCGACGGCCACCGATGACGGCTTCGCGTTCATGAAAGCGGACGAAGGCTTGGATTCGCCGGTGGGCGGCGACTATTTCACTTACAACGGCACGATGGACGTTGCGGTGGGCCGTCTGCCCGTCAAAACGGCGGACGAAGCGGATGCCGTCGTCCAAAAAA
>CAMWIS010000103.1 GCA_947174375.1 uncultured Bacteroidales bacterium | reverse complement strand
CTTCGTCGCAGTAGCCGGTCAGCTGAACTTTGTTTTGCGTTTTGTCTTTCAGGCCTGTCAGCGTGTAGGAGGTCTCCGTGGTCTTGACGGAATCCATGTAGTCGGCCTCGTTTCTCAGACCCCAGAAGAACTTGTAGTGGTCAACATAGCCGTCCCACGCAAAGGTGGCGCTGTTGGAGGTGGTGTTGCTGCGCTTGAGGTTGCTGACCGGGGGGCAAACGTCCGCGGCGTAGGCGTATTCAACATCGTAAATCTCAAACAGCAGCAGGTCGTTGTTGCTCTCGTCGTCCGAGCCCTTCGGGTTCTGGAGGTAGAACGCCACTTGGGCGCGTCCTTCCTGCAACAGGTTGGCGGGTACCTCAAATTCAAACGCCCGTTTGTTGATGGTCTCTTTGCCTACCGCAATCGTCGCGATGGTGTCGGCCATCGAGAATTTGCCGTTGTGCGACAGGCAGACGTACAGCACGGCGTCCGCGTATTTGGTGCCGATGGTGCCCGTCGTCCAGTTGGCGGCCGAGGGCAGTTTGTTGGCGCTGGTGGCCTTGAAGCGGAGAACTTGCTGGAAGTTGTAACCGAATTCGGGCACAAATACCGCCGGCAACATCAGCCAGCCGTTGGTCGCGCTTTCTTTGATGGCGACGGCGTTGGAATACATCGAGTTCGCAATCAGGCGCGAAGAACAGTAAAAGGGCGACCAGCTCAGCAAGGTTTTCTCCTCGCTCGGGGCCGACAAGGAGGCATAGCCGGTTTCTTTCAATTCACCCACCAAGGCGTAAACGTCGCGGTCGAACGGGGTGGGGCCGGGCACCGGCACCATCATGCCGCCGGCCTCCACATAATGCGGCGGGTCTTGTTCCATGCTTTCCGCATAGGGGAACGTGCGGAGGGTAGGGATCGAAACGGGGTAGCTGGCGTAAGCCTTGCCGTAGAGGCCGCCGCAGTCGGCGGTCACCCGAACCGAGTAAGCCGTATTGGCGTTAAGGCCGGTCAGCGTATAAGCCTTGTTGGTCGTTTTCCGCGTCACCCACGAGGCGTTCTCGTCGTCGGCCAGCTTGTAGGATACTTCGAAAGAGGAGGCTTCCGGCACATTGGGGTCGCTCCACGTAAACGAAATGGCGGTGTTGGTGGTCAATTCGTCGTTCGTGACGATGTTGGTCACGGTTTGGCAGAGTTTGTCCTCCTTGATGTCGATTGAGCCGATGCAGACGCTAAAGCTGGATTCGTTTTCCTGCCCCTGCTTTTGCAATTCATAAGTGGATATGAAGCGGAAGCGGATTTTTTGGCCGATAAACGACTGGTCATCCTCAGCGATGAGGTTGAACGACAGGGGGTAATAGCCGTTTACGAGGGCGGGGACGTCATAGCATTTGATGGAAACGCCCGCTTGCCAGGGGCCGTCCCCGATGGCGTATTGGATGTCGCAGAGCGGCAGGTCTTTGTTGGGAATGGCTTTGGGGAGTGCTTCGTTCATTTGGTTGAACGTGATATACCTAACGTTGAAGGTGGCGGAAATACGGTTGGTATTGGCCACGATGGGCGGCGTAATGAAGTCCATCCCCTTGACCCGCGTTTTGGCATAGACTACAAGCGGTGTGCCGGAGTTGTCATAGTTCGGGTGGCCGAGACCGAAGGCCGCGTCCCGGTCGCCGCTTTTGACTTCGGTGCGCGTATAGCCGAAAGGCAGGTCGCGGTAAATCGTGGACTCCAACTTACCGTAGTCGCGGTCGCTGATCTTGATGCCGTCGTATTCCCAGTTGGGTATGCCATAGGGCAGGTGCGTGAAGTCAACGAGGCCCGGCAGTCCGTTGTAGGCGGTGCCTACGGGCAGGTATAGCTTCTCTTCGGTATATACATAGTGCTCGGGGTCGGACGTGTTGACCGAAAACGCCAAGATAAAGCAGCCTTCGTTGTTGGCCATAGGCACGTCCAACGTCGTTTCCCTATTCAGTAAGGCCAGCACCTCGGCATCGTCGCCGATTTTGTCGCCCTTCTTCAACTGGCCGCTCGGCGTCACTTTCAGGGTCTTGCTCTTGAGCACCAGGGCGCTCATGCCGTCGGTCGGCGTCACTTTCACTTTAACGGCGTTGACATCCGCCAGGCCCACGGTTTCCAGCTTCTTGGGCAGGGCAAAGGCCGTGGTGGCGGCAATGGTGTGGCACAGCGGCGAATAGGTGGGGGCGTCGGTGCCGTTGAACGCCATGCGGTACAGATGGATGTAATAGTTCGTGCTGCCCGCCAGCCCCGTGGCCGAGATGGCGATGGGCTTTGAAATCCGGTAGCCGTTGGGGAAGCTCGTCCCTGTCTGCACCGTAGGCAGTTGGTTGCAGAGCACCGTCGGCTTAAAGCCGTCGGATTCGGCAAACTGGTGGCCCTTCTGATACCACGTGCCGTTGGTCAGCGTATAGTCGGGCGTTTCGCTCTTGGAGATGACGGCCACGATGGAGCCGGCTTCCACAAACGCCTCTATGTCGGTAAGGTTGGCGGTGTTGTAAGACAGGTTGGCGTTGATTTCGCTACCCGTCACGGTCAGGCCCGTTATATCATAGTCCGTTGCGGTAAACGCGCTCAGCGTGGCGGGACGGGCTTGGGGCGTAAAGCCGATGGTGCGGCCCTCTTCGGGCACGTTGGCCGAAACGCGCATGGCGGCCGATGCCTGAGGACAGATAGTGCCGCTCGTATGCGTCAGCCCGAAGTCATCCCAGCTGGCGCCGGCGTCGGTTTTCGTTACGAAAACTTTATGGCTGTAGGCGTTTCCCGGCGCGTTCAGGTAGTTGGGCGAAAACGGGTCTTTGCTCGTGAGCAGGTTCGTGGATTCCTCATTGGAGCCGGTGCCGGCGTAGTCCGTAAGGGAAACCATGATGCAGTGGTATTTCCCCGCCTTGGCTGAAATGGCGTTGTCGCACGGCAGTTGCTTGGCCACGAATTCCACTTTGCCCGTGGCTTCGTAAAACTTGAACTGGAAAATCCATTCGTCCTTGTCGGCACCCACGCCCACCATGTAGTCGTGCTGGGTGGTCAGGATATGGTTGCCCTCCGTGCCTTCAATCAGGTAGTAGGCCGCCGGCTTGCCCGTCGGGGCTACGACTTGGTTGCTATGAACGATGGTGGGTACCGCGGTGTCGGCGGTTTGGAAGACGAGGGGGAAGGCCCATGCGGTCCACCGGCCGTTAAAGATTTGCGCGGAGACATGGTCGCCTTGTTTAACCCCTTGGTTGAAGAATACGCCGCCCAAGGCCGAAACCGAGAAGTGCGTCATCTTTTGGCCGCAGAGGTTGAACTCGAAGCCGAGCGGAAAACCGTAGTTCGTACGGCGGGTATCCCCGAACACGTCCGCCAAGTTGGCGGTTCCGTCGTTGTAAAACGTGGGCGTGAGGTTCGTTTCGCCGGTGGCGCAGAACACGCCGTTTATCAACGTCTGATCCGTGGAGAGTTCCACAACTCCCTCGGCGGTGCTGATATCGCTAAACGTGCCCGTGGTGGACGTCACGTTGTAGGTGTTGATGTTCCAAGGCACCAACTCCGTCAGTTGCGCCTGCGCGCGGGCCGAAGTCAAGCCTAATAGCCCTAAGGCCAAACCTAATGAAAACAGAAACTTTTTCATTGTATTGTTTTGATTATGTTATTTTTATGGTTAAAGTTCAGTTTTTAACACCTTGTAAGATACGAAAAAAAGTCGAAACTTACGCGAAATATATATAGAATGCTGTAAACCAATCTGTTACAAACGAAAGGGGCGCCCCATCCGGGGCGCCCCTCCGCTATGGCCTTGCCGTTACTTAGTGCAGATACACCTTGTAAGTGGCCACGCCTTGTTCCGACGTGATGCGTACAACCAATACGGTGTAGCGGGCGTCAACCGGCAGAACGAGGTTCGCATTGCTGTTGGGAGTAAAGCGGGCCAGCTGGCGTCCAACGGTGTTGAACACCGCTACATCCCGTACCACTACAGCGTTGAGGTTTTCAATAAACAGCTGGCCGTTGCCCGCGCCCACGTTGAAGGCGGCTTTGAGCAGACGCTCGTTGGCTACCTTCGACTTGAACACCGCCGAGTAGGTGGCGTCGGCTTCGGCCTTGAACGTATAGGCCGCTTCTTTGCTTACCGTGTCACCCTTGGTATCCAACCAGGCTACGAAGATGTAGTCGGCGGCGGCTTCAGCCTTGATCGTCACCAAATCGCCCTTGTTGTAGCGACCGGCGCCGGTCAGCGTACCGGCCAGGTTGTTCGGCAGGGCTCTCAGGGCAATGAGGACCGGTTCGGTCGAGATAGCGCCCGTCGATTTGAACAAGGCCCAGCAGGTCATGTCCTTTTCGATGACGAACGTGTAGGTGGCTTCTTTGCTCAGCGTGTCGTTGTCGCACAACCAGGCTACGAATTCATAGCCGTTGTTGGGGATGGCGGTAATCGTCACGGGCGAACCGTCGGTGTATTGACCGGCACCCATTACCGTACCCACTTCGCCGCCCGAAGGCAGTACATCCAGCTTGACGGTAAAGATATCCAGGTCGCTTTCTTCAAAGACGGCCGTGTAGTTGACATCGCTGGCCACGATGAACGTATAGGAAGCTTCGTCGCTAACCTTGTTGCCGTTCGCATCGCGCCATTCTACAAAGACGTAACCCTTGTTGGGCGTGGCGGTGATGGTCGTTTCAACGCCTCTGGCGTAGTCACCGTCGCCCGTTACCGTACCGGCGCCTTCGGGCGTTACGTTCAGCGTCACGGTCATCACTTCTTTCTGACGGAATACGGCCGTAATGGTCATATCGCGCGTTATCTGGAACTGATAGGTCAGATCGCGGCTCATGATGCTACCGTTCAGCAGACGCCAGCCCTGGAACGTATAGCCCGGGTTAGGCGTAGCCGTCAGCGTTACGGTCTGGTTGGCGCTATATACACCGTCGCCGGTGGCCGTACCGCCGTTGGCCGGCGATATCGTCAGGTCGAGCGTGTATTTGGCCGTCGTTCTGCGGAACACCGCTTTGTAGGTGGCGTTTCTGGAGGCGGTAAACGTATAGACTTCGGTCCGGCTTACCGTATCCTTAGCCGAGGGGGTTTCAGACTGCAATACCCAAGCCACGAATACGTAGCCGGCGTTGGGCGTGGCCTCCAAGGTCACCGTCCGGCCTTCGCGGTATTCGCCGTCACCGGTTACCGTACCGGCGTTGTCGTTGGGCAGAATGTCCACGTCAATCTGGTAGCGGGCGCGGGCGCGGAACAACGCCATATAGGTAGCGTCGCCCTGTACCGTAAACTTGTAGGTTTCACGCTTGCTTACGGTGTCGTATTGGGTCGGGTCTTCGGCCTTCGGCTTCAACCAGCCCACAAACAGGTAGTTCGTGGCGGGGGTGGCCACCAGCGTGGCTTCTTCGCCTATGGCGTACCGACCGTTACCCTTAACGGTACCGGCGTCGTTGTTCGGCAGTCTTCTTACCGTGATGGTCACTTCGTCTTCCGATTCCGCTTCGAACTTGGCCGTATAGGTTACGTTGCCTTCCAGTACGAACGTATAGGAAGCGTCGGTGGTTACCGTCTTGCCGGTTTCATCCAACCAGCCTACGAACGTGTAGCCCTCGGCGGGGGTAGCCGTAATCGTTCTCGGATGGCCCTGGCGGCCGGGACCGGCGCCCGTTACATCACCGGCGTTGTCGTCCGGCAGGATGTTCAGCGTCACTTCAAACTTTTCACGGAATACGGCCGCATAGTTCACATTGG
>CAMWIS010000102.1 GCA_947174375.1 uncultured Bacteroidales bacterium | reverse complement strand
GCCGAAAAGTCGCTGAACTTTATCGAAGAAATCATTGAAAAGGACTTGGCCTCCGGCAAGAACGGCAGCCGCGTGCACACGCGCTTCCCGCCCGAACCCAACGGCTACCTGCACATCGGACACGCCAAATCCATCTGCCTCAACTTCGGTATCGCGCAGAAATACGGCGGCAAGACGAACCTCCGCTTCGACGACACGAACCCCACGAAGGAAGACACCGAATATGTGGATTCCATCAAGGAAGACATCAAATGGCTGGGCTTCAAGTGGGATGCCGAATACTACGCGTCCGACTATTTCGAACAGCTGTACCAATGGGCCGTGCAACTCATCAAGGAGGGCAAGGCCTACGTCTGCGACCTGAGCCAGGAGGAGGCCTCCGAATACCGCGGCACGACGACGCAGCCGGGACGGCCCAGCCCCTACCGCGACCGCTCCGTGGAAGAGAACCTCGACCTGTTTGAACGGATGCGCAAGGGCGAATTCCCGAACGGCGCCAAGACGCTGCGCGCCAAAATAGACTTGGCCTCGCCCAATATGCATATGCGCGACCCCATCATGTACCGCATCATCCACCAGGAGCACCACCGCACGGGCAACCAATGGTGCATCTACCCGATGTACGACTACGCCCACGGCGAAAGCGACTCGATAGAGGGCATCACGCACTCGATCTGCACGCTCGAATTCGAAGTGCACCGGCCGCTGTACGACTGGTTCATCGCCACGCTGAAAATCCACGCGCCCCAACAGATTGAGTTCGCGCGGCTCAACCTCAGCTATACGGTCATGAGCAAGCGCAAGCTGCTGCAACTCGTGCAGGAGAAACACGTCATGGGCTGGGACGACCCGCGTATGCCGACGATTTCGGGCCTGCGGCGGCGCGGCTACACGCCGGCCTCCATCCGCCTGTTCGCCGACAAAATCGGCGTGGCCAAGCGCGACAACACGATTGACGTGTCGCTGCTGGAATGGTGCGTGCGCGAAGACCTGAACAAGAAGGCGCAGCGCGTGATGGCGGTGCTCGACCCGGTCAAGGTCGTCATCACGAACTACCCCGAAGGGCAGACCGAGGAGCTGGAAGCCATCAACAACCCCGAAGACCCGACGATGGGCACGCGCAAGGTGACGTTCTCGCGCGAGCTGTATATCGAACGCGAGGACTTTATGGAGAACCCGCCCAAGAAATATTTCCGCCTCTCGCCGGGCACGGAGGTGCGCTTGCGCTACGCCTACTTCGTGCGCTGCACCGACGTGGTGAAAGACGCCGCCGGCAACATCACGGAAATCCACTGCACGTATGACCCGGCCTCCAAGGGCGGCAACTCGCCCGACGGCCGCAAGGTGAAAGGCACGCTGCACTGGGTGTCGGCCCAGCACGCCTTAGACGCCGAGGTGCGCGTCTTCGACCGGCTGTTCAACACGCCCACGCCCGACGAGGTGGAAGAGGGCAAGACGTTCCTCGACAACCTCAACCCCGACTCGTTGGAAATCAAGCAAAATTGCAAGGTGGAGGCGTTTTTGGCCGGTGCCAAGCCGCTGGATCACTTCCAGTTCGAACGTCTTGGCTACTTCAACGTGGATCCGGACGCCGCGCGCGAAGGCCGCCTGATCTTCAACAAGACCGTGGGCCTCAAAGACACGTGGGCGAAAGAGAACGCAAAGGCATGAACCATTTCGGGCAGGCGATAAGGCGGTACACGGCCCGGGGCATGGCGGCCTTCCTGGCCGCATGGCTATGCGGCCTCGGCACGGGGTGCCGGCGCGCGGCCCCGGAGGGCCGGACGACGGTGCACGTCTGTCTGCACGGGGGCGCGGAACGCCCGCTGACGCTCTACGAACTGCGCGCCAATACGGGCACGGTGACGGTAGCGGCCATCCGCTTGGACAAACAGGGCTGCGGACGGTTCCGCTTCGGCAACGACAGCCTGAGCCTGTTCGCCCTGCAGACGGAAGCCGTGACCGATACGGCGGGCGAGGCCGCGCCCTTGGTGCTGTTTCCGGCCACAGGCGACAGGCTGACGGTGGAGGCGGACTACGCCGACCTGGTGGGCAGCGCGCACGTGAACGACGCGGCGGGCGGGGCCGACAGCCTGCATATCCTGCCGTTCCAGCGGGCGCAACAGGCTTGCGAACGCCTGAACCGCGAGGCGGCCGACTACTGGCGCGGCGTCCGCTATGAGGCCGACGCCAATCGTATATACGACTCGCTCGTGGAGAGCCTCGACCGCCGCTACCGTGCGCACAAGGCAGAAAGCGTCCGCCTGGCGGCACGCTACCCGAACACGCTGATACCGGTTTACTTAGCCCAGCTGCCGTTCGGCAACCGTCCGCTGTTCGACGCGCAGGACACGGCCGACCTCCGCCTGCTTGCCGGCTGGGCGGCGGCCATGCGGCAGAGCCTGCCGGACAACCCGCACGTAACCCGTTTTTCGGACAACATAGAACGCTTGGAACAACTGCAACGGCTGCAGGCCGTGCAACGCGAACGCAACCATGAAAAAGATACAAGTAGACCATATCGACCTTAAACTGGAGGCGGGCAAAAAGCTGTTTTTCGCCTCCGACTTCCACCTCGGCTCGCCCGCTTACGACAAGAGCCGCGAACGCGAACGCAAGGTTATCGCGTGGATAGAGGCGCACGAGGCGGAGATGGGCGCCCTGTTCCTGCTCGGCGACGTTTTCGACTACTGGTTCGAATACCGCCATGTGGTGCCCAAAGGCTTCGTCCGTCTGTTCGGCACGCTGGCGCGGCTGACCGACAAGGGCATCCCCGTCTTTTTCTTCTGCGGCAACCACGACACGTGGGTGCGCAACTACTTCCAGCAGGAACTCGGCCTGCGCGTGTGCGAACAGAACGCGCGGCTGTGGGTGGACGGCGTTAAGTTCTACCTCGGCCACGGCGACGGCCTTGGGCCGGACGACAAGGGCTACAAATTTATCAAACGGCTGTTCTCCGCGCGT
Organism: uncultured Bacteroidales bacterium; assembly: GCA_947174375.1. Taxonomy (GTDB): domain Bacteria; phylum Bacteroidota; class Bacteroidia; order Bacteroidales; family P3; genus CAMXAS01. The sequence continues at coordinate 2,756 of CAMWIS010000102.1, read as the reverse complement.
TGGAGCCGCAGCCTGTTCGCCATGCTGCACCCGTGGACGGGTTATGTGCTGGCCAGCGGCTTTTCGCGCCGCAGCCGCAAGGCCGACGAACTCAAGAGCGACCGCAAGGCTTACGAGACCAAGAAAAACGAGAACCTGCGCTATTTCATGCGGGAGACCTTGGACGAGGAGCCCGACATCCGCTATTTCATCTTCGCCCACCGCCATTGGCCGCAACTGGTGCCGATAGAGGCCTTGGACGAAAATACGCCCACCGACTGCCAATACCTGAACGCGGGCGACTGGCTGCAATATTTCTCTTACGGCGTTTACGACGGGCAGACCCTGCAACTGCAAGGGGAATGCACCGAAAAACAATTTTAACGCATACGATGAAAACGGCTGAATTCACGTTTCTCGGAACGGGCACCTCGCAGGGCGTGCCGATGATCGGATGCCATTGTGAGGTCTGCCGTTCGGACAACCCCAAGAACAAACGGCTGCGCACGGCCGGCCTCATCCGCTACGAAGACAAGGCCGTGGCCATAGACGCGGGGCCCAACTTCCGCGAACAGATGCTCTTTGCGGGCGTTGACCGCTTGGACGCCATCCTGCTGACCCACCCCCACCGCGACCATATCGGCGGCCTGGACGACGTGCGCCCCTACAACTATTACGCCCGCTACGCGCCGCCGCGCCCGATGCCGCTCTACGCCACGGCGCAGACACTGCAGGGCGTCAAGGAGAACTTCCCCTATGCGTTCGAGGCGCATCCCTACCCCGGCGCCCCGCAGTTCATCCTGAACGAGATTACGCCCAACGCCGCGCCCTTCCGCGTGGAAGGCCTGTCGGTGCAGGCCATCGCCATCCGCCATTTCCAGATGGACATCGCGGCCTTCCGCATCGGCGACTTCTGCTATATTACGGATGCGAGCGAAATCAGCGCCGGGTCGGCCGACCTCATCCGCGGCTGCCGCATCCTGGTGGTGAACGCGCTGCGGCGCGAACCGCACCCCTCGCACTTCACGCTGGATCAGGCCGTGGCCTTCATCGAAACCATAAAACCCGAACAGGCCTACCTGACCCATATCGGCCACTTCATGGAACACGAGGCCCTGTGCCGCGAACTCCCCGACCATATCAAGCCGGCTTACGACGGACTGACGGTAACGTTCAACCCCGAGCCGTAAAATATATACTATAAAGACATTATGAAAGCCTATTTGGATTTACTGCGCACGATTCTCGACCAGGGCGTCCGCAAAACGGACCGGACGGGTACCGGCACGCTCAGCTATTTCGGTTATCAGATGCGGTTCGACCTCTCGGAGGGCTTCCCGCTGCTGACGACCAAGAAACTGCATACGCGCTCCATCTTCTACGAACTGCTGTGGATGCTCAAGGGCGACACGAACATCAAATACCTGCACGACCACGGCGTGACGATTTGGGACGAGTGGGCCGACGCCAACGGCGACCTCGGCCCGGTGTACGGCAAACAGTGGCGCAGCTGGGAAGGGCCCGACGGCCACACGATAGACCAAATCAAAGCGGTGGTGCGGCAGATCCGCGAAACGCCCGACTCGCGGCGGCTCATGGTGTCGGCCTGGAACCCCGCGGAGGTGGACAGGATGGCCCTGCCGCCCTGCCACGCGTTCTTCCAGTTTTACGTGACGGAGGGCCGGCTCTCGTGCCAGCTCTACCAACGGAGCGGCGACGTCTTTTTGGGCGTGCCGTTCAACATCGCGTCGTACGCGCTCCTGACCGCGATGGTGGCGCAGGTCTGCGGCCTCAAACCGGGTACGTTCGTCCATACGCTCGGCGACGCGCACCTGTATTCGAACCACTTGGAACAGGCGCGCCTGCAGCTGACGCGGACGCCGTTCCCGCTGCCGACGTTGGAACTGAACCCCGACGTGCGGAATTTGGACGATTTCACTTACGAAGACATCCGCATCCTGAACTATCAGGCGCACCCGCATATCAAGGCGGACGTGGCGGTATAGCATAAACCTAACGACTATGGAAAAGATTACATTGATTACCGGCGTGACGTCGGGCATCGGACGGGCGACGGCCGAACGGCTGGCCGCCGAAGGTTACAAACTCATCGTGACGGGGCGCCGCGAAGACAAGCTGAAGGCGGTGGCCGAAGCGTTGAAGGCCAAGACGGAGGTTTTGCCGCTCTGCTTCGACGTGCGCGACAAACAGGCCGTGGAAACGGCGCTGAACGGCCTGCCGGAGGCCTGGAAAGCCGTGGACGTGCTCGTGAACAACGCCGGCCTCGCCGTGGGCTTGAACCCGTTGCAGGAGGGCGTCGTGGACGACTGGGAACGCATGATAGACACCAATATCAAGGGGCTGCTCTACGTGAGCCGCGTCGTATTGCCGTGGATGACGGCGCGCCGCAAGGGCCACGTGGTCAACCTCGGCTCGATTGCCGGCAAGGAAGCCTATCTGAACGGCAACGTCTATTGCGCCACCAAACACGGCGTGGACGCGTTGAGCAAGGGGATGCGGCAGGATTTACTGCCCTACGGCATCAAGGTGACGCAAATCTGCCCGGGTGCGGTGGAGACCGAATTCTCGCTCGTGCGCTTCAAGGGGGATGCCGAACGCGCCGACAAGGTATATCAGGGCTTTACGCCGCTCACGGCCGCCGACATCGCCGACGCCATCGCCTACTGCGTGCTCTTGCCGGCCCACGTCAACATCAACGACATGGTCATCATGCCGACGGCGCAGGCCAATTCGAGCCAGTTCCACAAGGTGCTGTA
>CAMWIS010000101.1 GCA_947174375.1 uncultured Bacteroidales bacterium | reverse complement strand
TGAATTGCTCTAATAATCAGTTGGCCTCGTTGGATGTGAGCAATTTAAGCCTATGGGAACTGAATTGCTCTGGCAATCAGTTGACAACGTTGGATGTAAAGGCTGGCTCGTCCTGGGATGTGTTGGATTGTTCTCACAATCAATTGACTAAGTTGGATGTAAGCGGATGTCAGCAGTTGTATGCCTTATATTGCAGCGGCAATAAGTTGACCTCTTTGAATCTTTTTTATGACGCTCATTGGAAACGATTAGCTTGCGATAGTAATTGCATACCATTATCCCAATTGCCAAAAAGCAAGGTAAACGAACTGTCTATGTCGCCGCAGGTCATAAACAAGACTCTTCGAACTGGCGATATATTGAATTTGAGTTCAGAGATGAAGATAAAGGATACGGCAACGGAATTTTCTTGTACTCCAAGTTCTGGTTTTACGTATTATAGTGCTACTGGGCGGCTGAAATTCCAAAAGTCAGGTGATTATGTGGTTCAGCTCAGCAATGAAGCGGTAAAGGATTATCATAATGGATGTGCGGAACCGGTCATAGTCTATTACTATATCACAGTGTCAGGCACTGATATACCTGACCCTACCGATCCGATTGACCCGACCGACCCCACTGACCCGGTTGTGCCGGATGAAGTTGCGGCGCCGGTCTTCTCGGTGCCGTCGGGGGCGGTGCGCAGAGGCACGAGGGTGGCTATATCCTGCGCCGAGGAAGATGCAAAAATCTATTATAAGATAGACGCTGAGGCTTATGGACATCTGTATACAGAGCCGATACGGATAGACCGCTCCACAACGCTTAGGGCTTGGGCCGAGAAGGGAAATCGCAAATCGCAGGAAGTTACGGCTACCTACACGATAGACAATACCCCCAACGAGACCGCCCTGTCCGCCTCCACGCTCCGCGTGTATGCGCAGGACAGAACGATTTACCTGTCCGAGCCGGCCGGCGAGGTGGACGTGTTTACCACATCGGGCCGCCGCGTTTACCGTGGCGTCTCCACCGCCATCCCTGTGCCGCGCCCCGGCGTGTATGTCGTCACCGCCGCGGGACAGAAATACAAGGTGGGGGTAAAGTAAGCTACCGGCTGAGCTATCGGCTCAAAAAGATGCGAGAAATTGGTTTTATCGGCTCAATTTGAGCCGGTATTTCCGGAAAAATGTGTAATTTTGAGCCGATAGATGGTTTGGCATGAATCCAGTAGAAATATTACAATACCTTCACTTCCATCCGGAAGCATCGAGATCGGAAATAGCGGCGGCGATGAACCACGCTCCGAGTCTTGCCACGATGAAGCGTTTGATAGCCGATGCCGTAAAGCACGGTAATGTAGAGGTCGTCGGGAGCGGCCCGGCTACGCGTTATCGGTTGACGCCGCAGGCGCAAGTAACCATGGATTTGAATCTTGATACGTATTTCGATAAGGATATTGATGAACGTCAGATTCAGGAATCGTTTAATTTTAGGCTGATTAACGATATTTTGCCTAAGGTCGAGTTGTTTTCCAAGGAAGAATTGGATACGCTTAATTCGGCTCAAAATCAATTCGGCCGCCATTTGGCACAGATGTCGGAGGGGGAATATCGTAAGGAATTTGAGCGTTTAGGAATCGATTTGTCATGGAAATCTTCACAAATAGAGGGGAATACATACTCGCTACTTGAAACCGAGCGCCTATTGAAAGAAAAGCAGACGGCCAGCGGAAAGACCAAGGAGGAGGCGGTTATGTTGCTCAATCATAAAGAGGCCTTGGATTTTATTTTGGATGAACCGGATTATTTGCACGCGCTCAGCGTGGCCCGCATAGAAGAAATCCATGCCATGCTTACAAGGGAATTGAACGTTGAACGCAATATCCGTCATCGTCGTGTGGGCATTACCGGCACTAATTACAAACCACTTGACAATGAATTTCAGATTCGCGAAGCGCTTCAAGATGCCGTGCGTCTGATTAACGATAAAACCGGCGTTTTCGATAAGGCGTTGTTGGCGCTTGTCTTGTTGAGTTATATACAACCGTTTACAGACGGCAATAAGCGTACCGCCCGTATTGTAAGCAATGGTATCCTGATAGCCTACGGTTATTGTCCCATCTCATTTAGAACGGTCGATTCCATTGATTACAAGAAAGCGATGCTGATGTTCTATGAACAGAACAATATCGCGGCGTTCAAGCGGATTTTTATCGAACAGTTCCTGTTTGCCGTTGAAACGTATTTTTAAAAAAAGCGCCCTCGGTTTCCCGAGGGCGCTTCCCTTGTCAAATCAATAACGCGGGCTACTTCCAGCACCCGTCAATCACGCTGTCGTCCACGAGGTTGGGCAGCGTCACCTTGAGTCGCGGCTCGGCTTCCATCGCGCGCTTGATGGCGAACATCGCGCCTTCGTTGCGGGCCCAGGAGCGGCGGGAGATGCCGTTGTTCACATCCCAGAACAGCATGCTGTGCAGGCGGCGGTCCGCCTCGGCGCTGCCGTCCAGCACCATGCCGAAGCCACCGTTCATCACTTCGCCCCAGCCCACGCCGCCGCCGTTGTGGATGCTCACCCACGTGGCGCCGCGGAAAGAGTCGCCGATAACGTTCTGCACCGCCATGTCGGCGCAGAACATCGAACCGTCGTAGATATTGGAGGTCTCACGGTAGGGGGAGTCCGTACCGGAAACGTCGTGGTGGTCGCGTCCCAACACCACCGGCGCCGACAGCTTGCCCGACTTGATGGCTTCGTTGAAGGCGGCGGCGATACGCGTACGGCCCTCGGCGTCCGCATACAGGATGCGCGCCTGCGAGCCTACGACCAACTTGTTGGCCTTCGCGCCCTTGATCCACGTAATGTTGTCGTGCATCTGCTGCTGGATTTCCGCCGGCGATTCGGCCGCCAGTTTCTCCAATACGTCCATCGCCAGATGGTCGGTCACATCCAGGTCTTCCGCCTTGCCCGACGTGCAGACCCAGCGGAACGGGCCGAAGCCGTAGTCGAAACACATCGGCCCCATGATGTCTTCCACATACGAGGGGTATTTGAAGCGGCCGTCCGGTTTGAGGATGTCCGCGCCCGCGCGGCTCGATTCAAGCATGAAGGCGTTGCCGTAGTCGAAGAAGTACATCCCGCGGCCGGCCAAGGTGTTGATGGCCTTGACCTGACGGCGCAGCGAGGCGTAAACGGCTTCCTTGAAGCGTTCCGGCTCTTCGGCCATCATGCGGTTCGACTCTTCGAAGCTGTAGCCCACGGGGTAGTAGCCGCCCGCGAACGGGTTGTGCAGCGAGCTTTGGTCGGAGCCGAGATCCACCTGGATGTTGTGTTCGGCGATATATTCCCACAGATCCACGGCGTTGCCGAGGTAGGCGAACGAACGGGCTTCCTGGTTGGCGCGCGCCTTGTTCACGCACGTAAAGAGTTCGTCCAAGTCCGAATGGATTTCGTCCACCCAACCCTGGGCGTGGCGTTTCTGCGCCGCCATCGGGTTGATTTCGGCCGTAATCGACACCACGCCGGCGATATTGCCGGCCTTGGGCTGCGCGCCGCTCATGCCGCCCAAACCGCAGGTCACGAACAGCGTGCCGGCGGCCTTTTTGCCGATGCGGCGCGTGGCGTTGAGTACCGTAATCGTCGTGCCGTGTACGATACCCTGCGGGCCGATATACATATACGAGCCGGCCGTCATCTGACCGTATTGGGTTACACCCAACGCATTGTAGCGTTCCCAGTCGTCGGGCTTGGAGTGGTTCGGAATCATCATGCCGTTCGTCACAATCACGCGCGGGGCGTCCTTGTGCGAGGGGTAGAGGCCCATCGGGTGGCCGGAGTACATCACCAGCGTCTGTTCGTCCGTCATTTCCGACAGGTATTTCATCGTCAGGCGGTACTGCGCCCAGTTCTGGAACACCGCGCCGTTGCCGCCGTAGGTAATCAGCTCGTGCGGGTGTTGCGCCACGGCCGGGTCGAGGTTGTTCTGAATCATGAGCATGATGGCCGCCGCCTGTTTGCATTTGGCGGGGTATTCCTCAATCGGACGCGCGAACATCGGATAGGTCGGGCGCAGGCGATACATATATATGCGTCCGTAGGTCTCCAGTTCGTGTGCGAATTCGGGCGCGAGCATCGCGTGATGCTTGGCGGGGAAGTAGCGCAACGCGTTGCGGATGGCCAGTTTCTTTTCTTCCGGCGTCAGGATATCCTTGCGCTTCGGGGCGTGGCTTACGGTCGTGTCGTAGGCCTGGGGCTGGGGCAGGACATCGGGGATGCCTTCCGTCAGCTGTTTTTGGAACTCGTTCATATGGTTTGATGTTTATTTCGTTTCGGTTTTCGTCTTGGCGGCCTTGCGGGGCTTGGTCGCTTTCTCTTTGGCCGGTTTTTCGGGCTTTTCGGCTTCGGCCTTGTCGGCTTTCAGCTCCGCCGGCGCCTTGTCTTTCTTGCCGAACAGCGAGATATGCACGTAGCGGCTCGGGTGCAGGCGCAGGTCTTCCAACAGCAGTTGCAGTTGGCGCGAGGCCTCCTCTATGTTGAGGTAGAGCGTGTCGTTGTGCAGGAACTGACCCACCGAGCCTTCGCCGTTCTCAATGTTCTTGAGCAGGTTCTCCAGCGATTGGATTGTTTCGCCGAGGCTTTGCATGCTTTGGCCGAGTTGGGCCTGTACGAGCGTGTCGCTCAGCTCCGCGAAGTTGTCGATGATATGGTCTATTTTGCCGCTGTTCTGACTCAGCGTGCCGCTTAGGTTCTTGAGGTCGGACACGATGACCGCCAGGTCGTCTTTCTTGTCGTGGAGCAGGGTCTTGGCGTCGCCGCTCAGGGCCGCCAGGTTCTTCATGCTCGTTTCCAGGGCCGCGAAACTCTCGCTCAACGACTGTACGGTGCCGGGGTGCAATACGTCGCGCACGCTGCCGAGGATGGAATCCACCGACACCAAGATGTTGCCCAATTGGTCTTTAATCGGCGCGATTTGCGCCATCAGGTCGGCGCCTTCATGCGTCGCGAACGCGCTGCCGGGCTTCTTCACGGCCGTGGCGTCCCCTAGGTGGATGACCACGCCCGAGCCGCTGAGCAGACCCAGCGATTCCAACGAGGCGATGGAGTTCTCCGGTATTTGGTACTTCTTGAGAATCTGCATCTCCACGCGGATGCGGTGGTCGGTCGGCGACACAAAGTCGATGGCGCTCACACGGCCTATTTTATAGCCGTTGAGCACCACCGGCGACGAAACGTTGATGCCGTGGGTATGTTCGTAGATGGCATAGTAGCCGTATTCGTCCGTAAGCAGGTTCTTGCCTTTGAGGAAAAACGCGAACCATACGAAAAGGGCGACGGTCACCACGCCCACGAGGCCGATGACGGCTTGTTTGGACGGCCGCCACGGATGGGATTCTGCTGTATTCATGTATGCAAAATTAACTATTTGTTGCGTTCCTGCAAAATGCGGTAGGCTTCCTGCGTGGAGATGCGGCGTCCGTTGGAGAACACCACCATGAACGCATCCTTGAAGCCGGCTTCCTGTACCTGGCGCAGGATTTGCTGCGCCGCTTCGGGCGTGTCGGCTTCGCCGCAGCAGTATTTGAACAGGCCGTTGTCTTCGTATTTGCTCAGAACGGGGAGGTTCAGGTTTTGGAATTCGGGCGCGTCGAGGGCCTTGTCGGTCGAGGAGCTGGCGAACTGGATTTTAAAGACGAGGCGTGGCGCGGGGACGGGTTCAAGGTCGGGCGCGGGCGACTCGATGACGGCTTCGGTCTGAACCGTGTCGGGGGCGGGCGTTTCCATGG
>CAMWIS010000100.1 GCA_947174375.1 uncultured Bacteroidales bacterium | reverse complement strand
CCACCCAAACGTCCACGCGCGTGCAGAACACGGCCACCCCGCAGCGCACGACCCAACCGCAGCAGAGCGGCCGCCCCAACGCCTACACGGCGCCCGCCTACAACAGCGGTGTCCGCAACGGCTCCAGCTATCAAAGCCCGCAGAGCCAACGTCAGACCAACAGCTCCTATACGCCGCGCCCCAGCACCACGCAACAGAGTGCGCCCGCACGGCAGAGCGCGCCTGCCGTGCGGCCTGCCGCCACGCCGACCCGAACCTCCACCCCGGCGGTACGCAGCACCACAACCGGCAGCCCGTCGCGTTCCACCTACTCGGGGGGCGGTAGTTCCGGCGGCTCGAGAAGCTCGGGCGGCAGCAGCGGCGGTAATTCCGGTGGCGGCAGCACGCGCCGCCGATAACCTCAGCCTCGGCCAATAAGACAACCCATAGCGATTCCCTTAACCCAAACACCTTTATAAGCCATGAAAAGACAAACCGCCCATATCGTTCTCAGCACGCTGGCTTTGGCCGGCACCCTCTTGCTCGGCGGCGCGGGCGCACTCCACGCCCAAAACGACGCCGACCTGTTGCGTTACTCCATGCTCAACCCCTCCGGCTCGCCGCGCTTTACGGCTATGGGCGGCGCCTTCGGCGCGTTGGGCGCCAATTTCTCGGCCGTGGCCGTCAACCCGGCCGGCATGGGGCTTTACTCGCGCGGCGAAAGTAGCCTGAGCGGCAGCATCACGTCGGGCAACGGCGTGGCGAGCTACTACGGCGAGACGCACCGCGACAACGAAACCAAGGTGAACCTGCCCGAAGCCAGCACGCTTTGGATGCTCTACAACAAGGAGGAAAACAAAGGGCTGAAACGCATCCAGATGGGCATAGGCGTAAACCGGCTCAACGACTATACGGGCGCTTACCTCATGTCGGGCTTCAACCCGCAGTCGTCGTACATGGAAGCCGTGGCGGCGGAGAACTACGGGGCCCTGGTGCCGGATGACTACGGCGACGGCACGCTCAACGCCACGGGCAGCCTGGCCTACAACGCCTACCTGCTCGACGGGCCCGACGCGCTCGGCAACTTCTCCACGTTTTTGGCGGGCGGCAACCTGAACCAATACCAACGCTGGTTTACCAACGGCAATATTTCGGAAATGGCCATCGCCCTCAGCGCCAACGTAGCGGATAAAGTATATATAGGCATGAACTTCGGCGTGCCGTTCGTGCATTATTATTACCGCTCCACGCTCGGCGAAAGCGTGCCGGCGGGTACGCGTTATCCGTATGACTTCCGCAGTTACGAATTGGGCGAACGCCTGTCGGTATCGGGCGCGGGCTTCACGTTCAAAATCGGCGTCATCTACCAGGCTTTGGAATACCTGCGCATCGGCGCGTGGTTCCATACGCCCACCTACTACGCCCTCAACGAAGACTACACGGTGGATTTCTCGGCCAGCATGACATGGCCCACCGACAAGGACGGCAACCCGCTGCCGGGTTCCCCCTCCGGCGAAACGCGCTCCGAATACAAATACAACATCCAAACGCCGCTCCGCGCGGGCGCGGCCCTCGGCTTTATCATCGGGCAATACGGCGTGGTGGATGTGGAAGGCGAAATCGTGAACTACAACGATATGCAGCTTAGAATCAACGATGACTGGCGCTATGAGCAGCAAGTCAACCAGCTGGTCAAAGACAACTACCAGGTGGGCGGCGTGTTGCGCGTCGGTACGGAATGGCGGGCGGGCATCGGCCGCTTCCGCGCCGGCTACGTGTTCAACACCTCACCCTACCGCAACCGGACCAACAGCCAAACCTGGGCCAACCATACGTTCAGCGCGGGCGTGGGCGTCGCGTTCGGCCGCTGGGCCATCGACTTCGCGGTGGCGTATTACCTCCAGAAACAGGATTACTACCTCTACAACATCGTGGACGCGCAGACGTATGCGCCCCTGGTGCAACCGGCCAGCCTGACGCAGAACAAGCTCGTCTATAACTTAGGCTTCTCGGTTAAATTCTAACGACGGTTCTCTGAACCTATACCCGATAGGGCGGCCGAACGCGCCGCCCTATTTCATAATACGGAAATCCACACTGGGCAAATCGGCGGCCCGCAAAGCCTGCACGAAGTCCGAAACGCGCACGCGGCCGGCCTTGACCGGCATATTGAGCGTCATATCCCCGTTGCGGACGTGGAACTGCACGGCGGCCCCGTTGCTGTCGGACGTCTCTTTCTTGCTCTTGACCAGGTGTTTCTTCAACAGTTCCTGAAACGCCTGCGTCATCTGCGGCGTGATATAAGGCAGGCTGAGGTCTATCTCCACCGACTTGGCGTAATAGTCCAAGGCGTCGCCCAAGGGCATCATGTGCGTGGCCGACACCTCTAAATTATCCATATCGTGCCCCCAGCGCGGCTTGACGATGGCCTGCGCGAACAGGAAATCGCCCACGTTGAACAGGTGCCGGTATTTGAGATAGGGTTCGCCGAAAAACGCCCATTCGTAGGAGTCGTCGAAATCCTCTATCGTTATCTTGCCGTAGGCCTTGCCCGTTTTGGTGGTGCCGTGGAACGCGCCCGTGACCATGAAGCCGAGCCGCAGCGTGCGGTTGGCCCAGTTGGCCGGGATGTCCTTGAGTTGCGCCACCGAAACCGTCGTCAGCTGGTCGATTTCGAACTTGTACTGGTTGAGCGGATGATCGGATATATAGAAGCCCGTGACTTCCTTTTCGTACTTGGCCTTTTCTATCATGCTCCACGGCTCGGCCTCCGGGATGTCGAGACCGGCGCCCGCGCCGCCCGCGTCGCCGTCCGCCTCCTCGAACGCCCCGAACAGGCTCGTCTGCGCCGAAGCCAGGTTTTTCTGATACTGGGAGGCGTATTGGATGAGCTGGTCGATGAAGTTGCGGTCGTCGTGGGGTCGCTGATAGAAATATGCCGCGCGGTCGGGCGTGCCGAAACTGTCGAACGCGCCGGCCTTGACCAACGACTCCATGCAGCGTTTGTTGAGGTTCTTGAACGAGGCCCGCTTGACGAAATCGAAGATGTTTTGGAACGGCCCGTTGGTTTCGCGCTCGGTGACCAAGGCTTCCACGACGTTGGCGCCCACGTTCTTGACGGCGCACAGCCCGAAACGTATCGCCCCCTGCGCGTTGACCGTGAAATTGGTCTGACTCTCGTTGATGTCGGGGCCGAGCAGGTCTATTTTCATGCGCTTGCACTCCTCCATATAGAAGGAGATTTTGTCGATGGCGCTCAGGTTGTTGGTGAGCACCGAAGCCATGAACTCGGCCGGGTAGTGGGCCTTGAGGTAGGCGGTCTGATAGGCGATCCAGGCGTAGCAGGTGGCGTGCGACTTGTTGAACGCATAGGAGGCGAAGGCTTCCCAGTCGGTCCATATCTTTTCGCAGGTCTTCCGCTCTAACTGGTGTTCCGAACAGCCATTCATGAACTGGCCTTTCATCTTGTCCAACACGTCCTTTTTCTTCTTACCCATCGCCTTGCGGAGCGTGTCGGCGTCGCCCTTGGAGAAACCGGCCAGCTTCTGCGACAGCAGCATGACCTGTTCCTGATAGACCGTAACGCCGTAGGTGTCTTTGAGGTATTCCTCCATTTCGGGCAGGTCGTATTCGATGGGCTCCTGGCCGCTCTTACGCTTGATGAAGGTGGGGATATAGTCCATGGGGCCCGGCCGGTAGAGGGCGTTCATGGCGATGATGTCTTCCAGGCGGTTGGGCTTCAGCTCGCGCATATATTTCTTCATGCCCTCGGATTCGAACTGGAAGATGCCGTTGGTGTCGCCGCGGCTGAAGAGGTCGTAGGTCAGCTTGTCGTCGAGCGGGATGGCCTCTATGTCGATGTCGATGCCGTGCCGCAGCTTGATGTTGTCGAGCGCGCCCTTGATGATGGTGAGGGTTCTGAGCCCCAAGAAGTCCATCTTAATCAACCCCACCGATTCCACATACGCGCCTTCGTACTGGGTGACGGGCATCTCGGAGTCTTTGGCCACGCCCGTGGGCACGTATTCGATGATGTCTTCGGGCGCGATGATCATACCGCAAGCGTGGACGCCCACACTGCGGATGCAGCCTTCCAGCTTGATGGCGTAACGCAAGGTGTCGCGCACCAAGGGATTGGGGTTTTCGTCCATTTCCTTTTGCAACTCGGGCACCTCCTTAAAGGCTTTGGCCAGATTGGTACCCGGCGCGTCGGGCACTAACTTGGCCAGGCGGTTGGACTCGGGCAGGGGCAGATCCAACACGCGCGCCACGTCCTTGATGGCCGACTTGGCCGCCATGGAACCGTAGGTGATGATTTGCGAGACCCGTTCCGAGCCGTATTTCTCCACCACGTATTTGATGACCTTTTCGCGCCCCACGTCATCGAAGTCCACGTCGATATCGGGCAGGGAGATACGGGCGGGGTTGAGGAAACGCTCGAACAGCAGGTCGTATTTGATGGGGTCTATATTCGTGATGCCCAAGCAATAGGCCAACGCCGAACCCGCCGCCGAGCCACGGCCCGGCCCCACCAGCACGCCCATTTCGCGCGCGGCGCGGATAAAGTCCCACACGATGAGGAAGTAGCCCGGAAAGCCCATGCCCTCGATGGTGGACAGCTCGAAGTCGATGCGCTCGCGCAAGGTCTCGTTGTCCCTGAAATTTTCGCCGTAGCGTTTCTTGGCACCCTCGTAGGTGAGGTGGCGCAGGTAGTCCATGTCGGACGTAAAGGGCTCCGGCAGCGGGAAATGCGGCATCAGCGGCGCGTGTTCCAACTCGAAGGCCTCTATCTTATCGACGATTTCCTGCGTATTGGCCAGGTATTCGGGATGGCCGGGGAACAGGGCGGCGATTTCCTCGGCGCTTTTGAGGTATTCCTGACCCGTATAGAGGAGTTTGGTGTCTTCGTTGATTTTCTTGCCCGTATTGAGGCAGATGAGGATGCGGTGCGCCTCGTAGTCGTCGGCGTTGACGAAGTGCACGTCGTTGGAGGCGATGCACTTGATGCCGTACTCGGCGGCGAGCTGTTCCAGACGGGCGTTGACGATGGCCTGCTCCTCGTGCCCGTGGTTCTGCATCTCGAAATAGTAGTCGTCGCCGAAAATGGACTGATGGAAGCGGATGTTCTCTTTCAGCAATTCTTCCTGACCCGACAGGATGGCCTGCGGCACCTCGCCCGCCAAGCAAGCCGAACAGCAAACCAAGCCCTCGTGGTATTGCTCCAACAGTTCGTGGTCGATACGCGGCTTGTAGTAAAAGGCTTCCTTACGCTGACTCAACGAACAGAGTTTGACCAAATTATGATAACCCACGGCGTTTTTGGCCAACAGGATGAGGTGGTAGCTGCTCCTTTCCTCGCGGCCCGACTTTTCAAGACGGCTCTTGGGCGCCACATACACCTCGCAGCCCACAATGGGCTTGATGCCGTTGGCCTTGGCCTTGTTCACGAACTCCATGACGCCGTACATATTACCGTGGTCGGTGATGGCCATAGCGTTCATGTTCAGCGACTTGGCCTTTTTGAGCAACGCGCCTATCTCGCAGGCGCCGTCCAAGATGGAGTAGCGGGTGTGGACGTGCAGGTGGGTGAAAACGGCGGCCGGCGCTTCGGGGGCGGATTCGGGTAAATTTTGGGTCTCTTCCATAGAGCAAAATTATAAAAAATAAATCTGACTTAGAACAAAGTCAGCTCGACGGGGGTATCCGGGGCGGGCGACGGGGCGGCAGCCGAAAGGTTATCCTTTCAACAAAGGTAAGAAAAAAAGCACTATCTTTATGGCGTTAAAATCCACTTGCACTATGGAATGTCGCGTTCGTTTCGCGCCCAGCCCCACGGGGCCGCTG
>CAMWIS010000099.1 GCA_947174375.1 uncultured Bacteroidales bacterium | reverse complement strand
ATGTTCAGCGTCACTTCAAACTTTTCACGGAATACGGCCGCATAGTTCACATTGGAAACATTGGCGGCGGGCGTAAACGTATAGGGGTTGGCCGAGCCAATCAGCTCATCGTCGTTGTCAAGGTCGCGCCAGCCCGAGAAGATATAGTCTTCGGAGGCGGGGGTGGCCGTCAACGTTACCGGTTGGCCCTTTTCGTAGCTGCCGGCACCCGTTACCGTACCCACCGTGGCATCGGGCGTTTCGCCCAGACGAACCGTTACCGCTACGTCAACCGTGGGGTTGGCCGTAAACTTGGCCGTATAGGTTACGTCGGCCGTCGGCGTAAACTTATAGGGGTTTTCGGACGCAACGAGCGTGTTGCCGTTGTACCAGCCCACAAACGTATAGCCCTTGTTGGCCGTGGCGCGGATCGTCGCCTCTTCGCCTTCGGTATAGGCACCGTCGCCGAAGATTCTACCGCCGGCTTCGGGGTCTCTCAGCAGCGTCACCGTGTATTGTTCCAAGGGTCTTTCATCGAATACGGCTTTGTAAACCACATTGGCCGTGGCCGTAAACGTATAGGTCAAGTCGGTGCCTACCCGGTTGCCGTCCTTATCCTGCCATTCCACAAACGTGTAGCCGTCGGCGGGAGTGGCCGTCAGTTTGACGGTGGCGTCTTCCAGCGCCTTGCCGTTTTCCAGCAGACCCGTCTTGGCCACCGTACCGGCCGCGTTGCTCGGCACGTTCATCACCGTAACGGTGTACTGTGCTTTGGCGCGGAATTTGGCCGTGAACGAGTAGTCGCGCTTGGGCTGTACCAGCGTGTAGGGGTTGTCCTCATGCTGGGTGCCGTCAATTCTTTCCCAATACAGGAACTTGTATTCGTTGGCGGGGATGGCCGTCAAAACGACATTGTTGCCGCGTTTGAACGGACCCGCACCCGTTACCGTACCGGCGTTGGCCGGCGATACGGTCACATTGATGTTAAGGTCTTGCTTTTCTTGGAAGTAAGCCGTTATCGTGATGTCTTGCGTCAGGATGAACTCATAGACGGGGTTGGTGCCCAACTCCGTGGAGCCGCTCATCCACTTGACGAATTCGTAGCCCGATTTGGGTTTGGCTTCCAGACGGCGTTTGGAGCCGGCGTCAAACGTACCGCCGTCCGACGCGCTGCCCGACGTACCGTTGATGGTACCGTAGTCCTTGCTCGGGTTGGATACCAGCGTCACGGTGTATTGCAGACGCGAGAACACGGCCGTAAACGTCGTATCCTTCGAAATGACGAACGTATAGGAAGCGTTCTCGCTCAACTTATTGCCGTCCTTATCCTGCCATTCCACAAATTCGTAGTACTGGGCGGGGGTGGCCGTCATCGTCACGGAGCTGCCTTCCATCCAGGTGCCGTCGTTGCCCGCGGAGAAGCTTACGGTACCCGGGTCGTTTTCATCCTCATCGTCGCCCACGCAGGGAACGTCGATGCTGTAGTAGTTCTTTTCGCGGAGCACGGCCTTGATGTTCATGCTGGTGGCGGCGGTAAACGTATAGGGGTTGTCGGTGCTCAGCTTAACGCCGTTTTCGTCGCGCCATTCCACAAATACATACTCATCGTCCACCGTGGCCGTCAGCGTTACTTCGTCGCCCGCTTCGTAGGTTTTGGCACCGGTTACCCGGGCGGCGCCCGCGGGGTCAACGGTTACCTTAATCTCGCAAAGCGCTTCGAATACGGCCGTAAACACCATGTCGCGGCCCAACGCGTTAAACGTGTAGGGGTTGTCCGTAACCTGGGTGGTGCCGTCCTTCTTCAACCAATACAGGAACCGATAGCCCTTGTTGGGCGTGGCGGTAATCGTTACCTCGTCATTTTCAAAATAGGAACCCGCGCCACTCACCGTACCGGCGGCGGAAGACGGTGAACGTTGCAGCGTTACCGTATATTGATCGTCCGCGGCAAATACCGCCTTCACGGTGACGTTGCCCTCGGCCTTAAACGTGTAGGTCTCGTCCGTGCTCAGCGTGCTGCCTTCTTCATCCTGCCATTCTACAAAATAGTAGTTGGCGTTGGCGGTAGCCGTCACCGTCACGTTCGAGCCTTCTTCAAACGTGCCGCCGCCCGTCGCCGAGCCGTGGCCGTCCGTCGTCACCGCAATGGTATATTGTTCCAGGTTGCGGAACACCGCCGTAAACGTGTAGTCGCGTTCGGGCTTAAACGTATAGGGGTTGGACTTAACCGTGCTGTTGTCCAGACGGCGCCATTCCTTGAACGCATAGTGCGCGGCGGGGGTGGCCTTCAAAACGGCGTTCTCGCCGCGTTTAACCTTGCCCGCGCCCGTTACCGTACCGGCGTTGGCCGGTTCAATGTTCACCTTGATGTCAAGATTTTCTTTTTCCTTGAAGTAAGCCGTTATCGTGGTGTCGCGCGACAATACGAACGTCAACACGGTGTCGGTGCCCATCTGCTTGGTTCCGCTCATCCATTTTACGAATTCGTAGCCCGATTTGGGTTGGGCCACCAAGCGGCGCGTGGTACCGGCCACAAACGTACCGCCCGTGGTCGTGCTGCCCGAAGTACCCTTGATGGTACCGTAGTTGGTGTTCGGGTCGGATTTGAGCGTTACCGTGTAGCGGAGTTGCGCAAACTCGGCCTTGACCGCCTTGTTGGCGTCCATGGTCACCGTATAAGTCAGGTTCGTGCCCAGCGTGTTGCCGTCGGCGTCTTTCCAGGCCACAAACTTGCAGTATTGGGCGGGTACGGCGGTCAGCGTTACCGCTCTGCCTTCCGAATATTGGTCGTCTTCGTTGGGTTGCGGGTTATAGGTAACCGAGCCCCAGTCGGCGTTCGGCGTTACCTGCGCATCCAACGTAAAGTATTGTTTAAGACGGAACACCGCCGTCAAGGTGGTGTTGGCCGTAGGCGTAAACTTATAGGTCTCGTTCGTGGAAACCTGATCGCCATCGGCGTTCTGCCATTCCTGGAAGATATAGGTCGATTTGGGCGTAGCCGTCAGCGTTACTTCCACGCCGTCGTCATAGGTGCCCGCGCCCGTTACCGTACCGCCGGTCGTACCCGTAGGCTGCGTGTTCACGGTAATGATATGTACTTTGCGGAACACGGCCTTGAAGTCGAGCAGGTGCGTTTTGACGTTCGTTTCCTCCTCTTCATCTTCCAACTTGGCCATGCGCGTGTAGGTGGCGGTACGGCTTACCGTATCGTCGTCCAACACCCAGCCTTTGAAGATATAGCCCGCGTTGGCCGTGGCCGTCAGCGTGATGGTTTCGCCTTCCACGTACTTTTTGGCGCCCGTTACAAGACCGGCACCGGCCGGCGCAATGGCCACCTTAACGTCGAACGTATCCGGCAGGTTGGCGGGATCCACGGGCGTGGTAAACGTAACGGCGTTGCTCCACGCACTGGTATCCACCGAGCCCGCGCCGTAGCGGCAGATGGCACGCGTTACGGCCGAGTAAGACGTATTGTCGTACAGGCCGCTTTTCTGAACCAACGTGTCTTTGGGCTGCTTGAAGTACTTGGTCAAGAGGTTGTCGGTCGAAACCACGCGCACCTCCCGTTCGTCCAAAATGCCTTGGTCTTGCTTGGAGATAAACGTGGCGCCGTAGTAGGTCACGTCCTGAACCTTAAAGCCGGTGGGCACATGGCAGGCTTCCGGCGTGGTGAACGTGGCCGTCAGCGGGTCGGGGGCGGCGTTTTCGCCTTCCTCGTCGCAGTAGCCGGTTACCATAACCTTATATTCCCGTTCATCGTCCAATTCGGTCATCGTGTATTCGGCGTCCGTCAGTTTGACGACATTCGCGTATTCCTCCTCGTCCGCGGGGCCGTAGGCAAAGTCGTAATACTTGGCCGAGTCGCTGGGCGCCCACGTAAACGTGGCGCTGTGCGGCGTCAGGAACGTACGTTCCAAGCCTTCCAGCGGCGGGCAAATGGCCACCTGGTTCTTGTATTCCAACCGTACGTCAAAGATTTCGAACGTCATGTAGTCGTCGTTGTTTTCAATGGCGGTCTGGTTGTTGGGGTTGATGTAGTTCGGGTTGGCATAGTAGAACGCCACCTGTACGCTGCCGGTCAGCGGCGAGGTCAGGTCAAATTCATACTCCGTGCCGTTGATGGTCTCGTTGCCTATGTTTACCGTGCCAATCACGTTGTTCTTGCTGAAGCTGCCGGTGTTGGACACCAAAACCTGCAACGACGTGCTGCTGTATTTGCTGCCCACCGAGCCTTTTTCCCAAACGACACCGAGGTTGCTCGACGCGCTGGTGGCCTTGAAGCGAACCGTTAGCGGTTCCCCTTCTTCCAGGTTGGTCAAGTAGATAACCGGCGTCACCAGCCAGGCGTACTGGGCTTGTTCGCCCACGCCCACGGCTTCGTACGGCGTGCGCATATTGCCGTGGCCGTCGCTTACCCTGATTTTGGCCTTGTTGTTGTAGGTGCTGTAGTGGCAGAATACCCCGAGGTCGGAACCGTCGCCGGAGGACAGCGTCATGCTGGCGTTGCCGCTGTTGGGCAACTGGCCCGTATAGGTGTTTACGCCGCCGTCACGCCGGGTAATGTACGAGAGCAGGGCCTTGCCCGGGAACGGGCTGTAAGTGGGAATCTGGGCGGCCGAGCCTTGGATTTTGACCACCGTATCGCGCTGCATCATCGCTTCCATATAGGGGAACGTATAGGCCGTGGTCATGTAGGCGGTGTCGGAGGGGTAGGAGTCCCCGTCGGCGCCGCAAACCGCGGTAACCCGTACCAGATAGGTGGTGCTGCTGCGCAGGCCGGTCAGCGTGGCGTTGTTGGTGTTCACGGTTTTTTCCGTCCAGTCACCGGCGGCCTCGGCGCGTTTGTAGGCAACGAGGTAAGAGGAGGCCTTGGTGGGGTTGGGGTCCGACCACGTAATCGGGAACTGGGTGGTGATGGTTTGGTTGATGGTCTGCGCAAGGTTGGTGGGCGTTTGGCAAAGCTTGTCCTCCTTGATTTCCAAAGCCTTGATGGCGATGCAGTTGGCGTTGGCGGTACGCGCCGCAGCCTTGAGGATAAAGCGGAAGCGGATATATTGCCCCTTCAGGTTGTCGTTTACAAGCGTGTAGCTCAGATGATAGACATTGTTCTCGTCCTTGGCGGGCAGCGTATTGCCTTTCCAGGTGGCGGCACTCTGCCAGGCCCCGTTGCCGAGGGCGTACTGGATTTCGAACTGGTCGTTGGTGTTGGGGGAGTCCGCCTCCACTCCGCCGCTGGCGTCGGCCTTCCAGTATTGCACTTGGTAGGTTACTATGATGCGGTTCTTGTCAAGCAGAATGGGCACCGTGATGGCGTCCGTCGTGGCCGCGGCCACGATTTTGGTGGTCAACGCCGACGGCACGTTTTTGGCATAGTTCGGGGCGCCGAGACCGAAGGCCTCATACTGTTGGTTGTTCGCCATCGTGTATTCGCGCGTCCAACCCAAGGGCATATCGCGGTAAGTAGTCTTCTCGATATCCTGCCAGCTTTTCGTCGTGAGCGACATGCCATCCAGTTCCTTGTTGGGAATACCGCACGTCTCCTTGCTCATGTCGAGCAGGCCCGGCAGGCCGTTGTAGGCGGCGCGGGCGGGGCACCAAAGCCGTTGGGTCGTGGCATAGGTGTAATTGTCCGGATTGCTCGTGTTGACCGTGTAGGCGACGAAATAGCAACCCTCGCCGGACGTCATGGGCACATCCCAGGTCTTTTCCGCATCCAAGATGTCCACCACTTCGGCGTCGGTGCCGATTTTGCTGCCTTTCTTAAGCTTGCCGCTCGGTTTTACATTGATGTTGTTCTTGCTCTTGATAACGATGACGCTCAGGCCATCGGCCGGCTTGACGTGCAGCTTCACGCCGTTGACGGTCGGCATTCCCACGGTTTCCAGCGTTTGGGGCGGGTCCATCGGCAAGGCCAAGGGAATCGTGTGGCAGACGGTCGAGTACTTAG
>CAMWIS010000098.1 GCA_947174375.1 uncultured Bacteroidales bacterium | reverse complement strand
GATGTCGTTGATGAGGAGAAACGAGTTTTCTATCAAATCCTCGCCGGCATCGGCGATAATCGCCAATCCGCGTTGCGTGAGCAGGGCTTCCCGTATGTCGGCCACGGAAGCGTTATAGTTGCCGCGCCGCGCCATGAGGTCGAGGTCGAACGTGCCGGTTTTAGGATTGCGGTCAAACCATTTGGCGACCGTCTTTTTGGCGGCGTTTGACGTATGGATGAACCGCCACATATGCTCTGTCGTAAGCCGTGGCTCCTTTTCGGAACATATGATATAGCGGGCGGGCAGGTTGTTGTCCTCATATTTGTCGGGCACCGGCAACTGGATGAACACCGAGTCGATCTGCGCCCCGTACCGTTGGGAAGGGTGCGCGCCCAACACCGTATAGAGCGAACTGCGCTTATAGGGCTGCGTCTGTGCCTGCACTTGCGAGGCGAAGCAACATACCCACAGCAGTATCAGCCGGAGCGTTATCCGAAGCCCGTTCCCTTTCAAGGCACGTTTTCTTGCCATAAGCCCGTTATATCCGTTTTACCGGCACCAACCCAACAGATAGGATATCGGCTGTTGCCCACTGCCGTAAGCCACGCCTATGGCGCGGGCGGCCGCGATGCGCTGGCTTTCCAAATCCACGCCGTCTTGCCATTTCTTCATCTCGAACTTCCAGTCATCCAGCACCTTGCCCTTGATTTCGGTATAAAGCGCCTGCGCGTCGCCGTAGCAAGCGGCGTCGGGATAAATCAGACTCATATATACACCGGCCTTCTGCGCGCCCGCGCTGTTCTGTTCGGCAGCCCAAGCCGCCTTGGCCAAGGCCAGGTTCACTTCGCAGAGATAGTCGGTATATTGCTGGAAAATCAAGGCCGTCGCGTTCAAGGCCTTGTCGAAGCAGTCGCCCGCCGCATCGGGAATGGACGTGAGCAGATACAGCGCCTCCTCGTATTTCTTCTGAACGGCCAGACTCTGCGCCTGTTTGATGATGTTGTCGCACTGGGCGCGGTAATAGTCGATGATTTTATCCTTGCCTTTTTGTACGAAAGCCGCCACCGGCTCGGCGTGCGGGTTCAGGTTCTTGACCGCGTTGATGAACGCCTTGCTTTCGTTCGTACCCACGCCTTTGGCGTTAATCGTCGTGGTGGCGAAAATCTTTTGGTCGAAATAGTCGGCGATATAGAGCGTTATTTCCATATTTTCGGCTATCTGCGCGGGCGGGCCCGGCACGATGTCGCGCGTGGCCAACCCCAGACGCGCCGTGATGAAGAAGCGGCTGAAACCCTCGAACGCCCCCACGCCGTTGGCCGTGATGGTCTGCGCGAGTTTGTTGGAGAGGTAACGGGCGGCGTCGGTCGGAATCTCTTCCGCGTCGTCCAACAGAACGGACAGCACAATGCCGTATTCGTTATTATCGGCGGTTGCCGGCGTTGTCGCGGCGGCCTGCGTCGCACCGGAAACGGCATCCGGCTGCGTTTGCGCGCCAACCATGCCGAGGCTACCGAGCCACAAAGTCAATCCTATAACAATCAGGGGTTTATTAAAGCTTCTCATAATATATGCGGTTTTTTATTTGCGGATTTTTTCGTTTAGCCCCCCTATTTCTCGCCCAATACGAGGACGGCATTGCCCAACCCGCGGTTCATGACCTTGGCGTCGATTTTATAGGGTTCCTTGCGCAGGAAACTCCGCAATCCACGCACGAAGTTTTCGGTATCCATCGGCATACCGTCGGCCTTGTAGAGCGGAATGCGTACCTGTTCGTACAGGATGCGCGTTTCCGAAGAAGCGCTTTTGCTGAAGCGGTGTTCCACCGTATTGTCGTACATCCATTTGTCGATGATTTCGCTCAGCTCATAATCGCCGAATTCCGTTTCGAGGTCGAGCCCCGACCCGTTGTCGAACACGCGGATGCCCACCGTTACCTCGCGGCCGTTGGCGAACAGGTCGTCGAAATACTGTTGCAGCCGCGCCGTAAAATTGTCCATATTGGCTAAAACGGCTTCTTCGAGCAATACCGGCAGGTCGGCCGTCATCGAAGGCGCCCCCGTGCCCTGCGCGCCCGCAATCTGCTTGTCGGTATAGGCGTCCAAGCCTTGCAGGTTATACGTTACCGACTTTTTGGGCCCTTGCACGTTGACGCTCCACGTCAGCTGCAGGATGATATCGGCCTGCGCCGTGCGTTTGAGGCGGTCGAGCGGCGTTTCGGCCAACTCCGCGCCCGAGGTCTTGCTCGCGGTCATGGCGTCTTCGGCCATGCTCTGTTCGATGGAACGCAGCGCGCTTTCAAGGTTCTTGAGCGGGAAACCGCGGTCGGCCATCAGCGTGTTGATTTTGCTAATAACCATAATCAAGTTGGGGTCGGTCTGCAAGGCCCGCTTGTAGTCGGGAATCAGCACCTCGGTGCCCTGGTTGTCGTAGGCCGTCATATAGCCGTTCTGCGTACACCATACATCGCTCGGCACCACCATGAGCGTCGGCTTCTTGGCTTGCGCCATCAGCGCGGAGCAACCGCCCAGCAGGACGGCGGTCAACAATATCAATAATCTTTTCATAGCCTTTAGATTTCAGGTTTATTTTAAAATGCCGTCCGCGCGGAGTTTATCCACCAGCCGGTCGTAAAGCACCCGCACGGTTACGCCGTATTTGATTTCGTCTTCGGTACGTTCGCGGTGAAACGTCGAAACCCGTTTGTCCTTGTAGTTCACATAGTGTTCAAACTCGCCCCCGTCGGCGAAAAAGCGGTTGAAATAATCGCGGTATTTCTCTTCCGCATTCACTTCCATCAGGATAGGTTTTATCTCGCAGTCGGATTTCCCTTTCGAGATGCCTTTGAAAATCACATCGCGCAACGCGTTCTTACGGGCCTGCGCCAACGCATCCACCTGGTTGCGGCCGATGCCCCAGGCCCGCAGCGTGTAGGAACCGTCCAACTCGCTGCCGAGGCATTCGGTTTGATACGTATAGTAACCGCCGAGGTTCTTCGATTGGTTGCAAGCGGCAAATGTCAGGCAGATGCCGAGGCCCGTCAACAGAACCCCAATGAATTTCTTGATATTCATCGTTGTATATATTTATATGCGGATTAAAATCCGGAGCCGAGTCCCTTGATGACGCCGGCCGATTCCAAATCGCGCCGCAGTTGGTCTTTGGCCACCGAAACCGTTACGCCTACCTTATATTCCTTTTTCAGTTTGACCCGTTCGGGCGTTCCCGTCGCGACGGCGTATTTGCGGAAGTCGCCGCCGTTGCTGCTGAAAAACTTGGCGAAGAAGTCGCGTTGCTCGTTCTGCACATTGGGCGTGGAAATCAACGCGCGTTGCGAAGGACAGCCGCCGGGTTGGCCCGTAATACCCTTGAACAGTACCCCGTGCACGGCGTTTTTAAGGCTTTGTTCGGCCGCCAAATCCGCCTTTTTGGAGTAGCTCCATACCTTGACTAAATAGGTACCGTCCGCGCCCGTGCCGGCGCATTCGATTTCGTACCGCCAGTTGTCCGTGTCCTTGTCGGCTTTCTTCTGTTTGTTGGCGGCGGAAACGGTCGTGCAACAGCCCAAGGCCAGCACGAACAACACCGTTTGGAATATTTTAATGCTTTTCATCATATTTTGATTTACGGATTGATTTTATGCGAAGAACAACAGGAACACGCCCGCGCCGACGAAATAGGCCAGCAATATCCAGGGCGTAAACTTCTTCAAATAGTAGGTGAACGGGATTTTCTCCAAGCCCATGGCCGTGATGCCGGAGGCCGAGCCGATGATGAGCAAGCTACCGCCCGTTACGCCGCAGTAGGCGAGGAACGTCCAGAACACGCCATCGACCATGAACGGGCCGGACGGCTGCACCGCATACATACCGATGGCGGCGGCCACCAAGGCCACGTTGTCGAGGAAGGACGAGCACACGCCGAGCATGAGCGCGATGGATTCCGGGTTGGGCAACAGGTTGTTGAACGTATTGGCCAGCATATCGAGCTGACCGGCCGTCTTGAGCGCGTCAACCGACAGCAAGACGCCCAAGAAGTAGAGCACCGTGGAGATATCGATGCGGGTGAACGCGTGGCCCACGCGCAGGCGCTGGAACAACGCGCTCTGTTCCCGGCTGTAGCGCAGGTCGGTGATGAACCAAATGACGGCCAAGCCGAGCAACACGCCCATGAAAGGCGGCAGGGCTATCCACGTCTGCAACACGGGCACCGAGATGAACGCCAAGGTGGTGATGATGAGCAACGTGGTTTGGAAACCCTCGCTGACGAGTTGGCCGAGACGGTTGGAGTCGTCCACATCGTCGGTGCGGATGGGGCCGTTCTTGAGCATGAACGTGGCGCCGATAAGCGGGATGATGAGCATGAAGAGCGCGGGCACGATCAGGTGCGTGACCTGCTGCACCATGCCGAGGTTGCCGCTGGTCCAGAGCAACAGCGTGGTGACGTCGCCGATGGGCGACCAGCAACCGCCCGCGTTGGACGCCACGACGATCATACACGCGAAAATGAGGCGGTCGGGCCGTTTGGTGAGGATTTTGGAGACAATCGTAATGGTGACGATGACCGTGGCCAGGTTACCGATAATGGCCGACAGTATGAACGTCAGGAACGCGATGAACCACAGCAGCTGCCGCTTGGTCTTGAGGTTGATCCAGCGCGAAATCATGGAGAACGCGCCGTGTACGTCGATGATCTCTATCAAAGCCATGGACCCCATGACGAAGAACAGCGTGGAGGAAACGTCGCCCAGGGCGTGAATCAGGCTCATTTCCATGAATTCGGTGATGCGTTCGTGCATCGTCAGGTTCTCGAAGTTGGGCAGGTCTTCCGAAAACAGCGACAGCACCGCGTTGTGCGCCAGGATGGCGTCGGCGTCAAGCAGGAACAGGCCCCACAGGATGATAGCCATCGCCAGCACGATGGCGGTCTTGTTGATGCGGACAACGTCTTCCAATGCGACAAGGATGATGCCGACGAGGAAAATAATGGGCATTAAGGCAAAAATCATAGCTAAATCTTTTTAAAGTCGAGTGGACGACGGTCAATATAACGTTCAAAACGGAAGTCGGGCATCCCCAAGGCCATACCGGCATGGATGCGCCCTTCTATTCCGAGGCATTTCAAAAAGGGTTGGGGGTTCTGTTTGAAGGCGGCGCAGACGAAGCCCGTGTAGAAATGCGCCACGCCGAGGGTTTCGGCCATGAGCGAGGCGTTCTGATAGGCTAAGTTGGCGTCCTGACAGCCGAAACGGCACGACTTGGGCGCGTAGAAGAACAAGACGTCCTGCGCGCTGCGCAGAATGAAGTCCTGCCCTTTTTCCATTTCGGCGGCCAAAAAGCGCATCTTCGGGAACAGTTTGTATATACCTGGTGCGAAAGGCTTGACCAACGGCTTGACTAACGGAAATTCCAGCTTGTCGGCCACGCCGAGGAAGGTTTTGACCGTAATGCGGCTCAACTCGCGGATAACGGCTTGGTCGTGCACCTGCACGATGGCCAGCTGCTGGGCGTTGGAGGCCGTGGGGGCGCGGTGCGCCGCCTCGATGATTTGGGCGAGCGCCTCCGCCGGCACCGGCGCACCGGAAAAGGCGCGGTTGGAGCGGCGCGTGCGGATGAGTTCCATCATCTGTTCGGGCGTGGGCCGCTGGGCGGCGTTGAACGGATGGATGGTCTGGGCGGGGAAATCGCCGTGCGTGACGGCGCCCACGGGGCAGACGGCCACGCAGTGCCCGCAGCGGATGCAGAGTTCGGGCTCGCGTATGCCGATGCGCTTGCGCGCCGGCGCGTCGGCCGCCTTTTCCTCCACATGGAAGATACGGGACGTACAGATGCGCACGCAACGTTCGCAACCGATACAGGCCGAGGCGTCGATTTCCAGCCTCAAATCTGAGGAATTGCTCATAAAATATTAAAAAACAGTTAAAAATAGCGAAAATACGCAATATTTTGCAAAGGTACGAAATATAACCGCCGAAAGCAAACCGCACAAAAT
>CAMWIS010000097.1 GCA_947174375.1 uncultured Bacteroidales bacterium | reverse complement strand
TAATACCTTGTAAATGATAAAAACGGGGCGGATTCCAATAAATGAACAAAATTATCAACTATAATGATTTCAGACGGATGTTGCTCATCCAAAACGATGTCGTGGTATAGACATTGGCAAGAAGCTTATTCCATAACCAAAAAATATGTAAATTTGCGTTTGGTATAAAATTGAACGCATTATGCATTTTGATCAAGAAACCGCATTGGAACTCGGCCGTTTCCTGTTGCAGGTAAAGGCTGTCAAACTCAATGACAAAGAACCGTTTACGTGGGCTTCTGGCCGCAAGTCGCCGATTTATTGCGACAACCGGGTCACGCTCTCGCATCCGGCCGTGCGGACGTTTATCCGTCAGCAGTTCGTCAAGGCCATCGAATCGAAAATCGGCATGGTGGACGCGGTGGCCGGCGTGGCGACGGGCGGCATCCCGCAGGGCGCGCTCGTGGCGCAGGAGATGAACCTGCCGTTCGTCTATGTCCGTTCGGAGGCCAAGAACCACGGCATGGGGCAGCAGATAGAGGGCGAACTCCGGCCGGGCAGCTCGGTGGTCGTGGTGGAAGACCTGATTTCGACGGGCGGCAGCAGCTTGAAGGCCGTGGCGGCCTTGCGCGAAGCCGGTTGCACGGTCAAAGGCATGGTGGCCATCTTCTCTTACGAACTGGCGGTGGCCGAAAAGGCGTTCGAAGCCGCGCAGGTGCCGCTCTATACGCTCAGCCACTATAACGCGCTGTTGGAGTCGGCCTTGGGCATGGGCATCCTGAGCGAGGATGAAATCGCCTCTCTGGCGCGTTGGCGCGAGAATCCGGAGAAATGGTCGGAAGAACGCATGGGAGTGGGCGCGTAATGGAAGTGAAGAGCGAATGGGTGCCGGTCGCGGTGGCGGCCGAGCGTCTCTACGATTATGTCAGCAATTTCGCCAACCTGAAGGTCGTGCTGCCGGAGCAGGTCAAGAATTTCTGCGCCACGGAGGACGAATGCAGTTTTGAGGTGAGCGGCGTGGCCAAGGTACGGCTGCGCATGACCGAGAAGGTGCGGCCCACGCGCGTGGCCTTGGGGACGGTAGCCGGCGAGTCGCCCGTACCGGTCGGCCTGGTGCTGGATATGACGCCGGAGGGCGAGGCCGCCTGCAAGGCGCGCGTCACGGTAACGGCCGACGTGCCGTTCATGCTGTCGGGCATGGTCAAGAAGCCGTTGGAAAAATTCGTCGGCGAGTTGAGCCGGCAACTGCAACAGTTTACGGGAGAATTTCATGGGGCGTAAAGTCAACCGCTCGCACCCGCTGGTGCTGGAGGATGTCGCCATCACGGGCACGGCCGCCGAGGGCAAGGCCTTGGCGCGCGTGGACGACAAGGTGCTGTTTGTGGCCTACGGCGCGCCCGGCGACGTGGCCGACATCGAAGTCTATCGTTCCAAGTCCAGTTATATGGAGGGCCGGATCCTGCGGCTCAAAAAGGCGTCGGAACTGCGTCGCGAACCGTTTTGCGGCCATTTCGGCCTTTGCGGCGGCTGCAAGTGGCAGCACCTCGCCTACGAAGCCCAATTGGAACAGAAACAACGGCAGGTGCGCGACCAGTTGGAACGCATCGGCAAAATCGCCTTGCCCGAACCTTTGCCCATCTTGGGCTCGCCGCAAACGACGGGCTACCGCAACAAAATAGAATATACGTTTTCGCCGACGCGTTGGCTGGACGCGGCCGAAATGGCCTCCGATACGGCTTTCGGCCCGGCCGAACGGGCCGGCTTGGGCTTCCATCTGCCCGGCAAGTTCGACAAGGTGCTGGACATCCGCCGTTGCCACCTGCAGGCCGACCCCTCTAACGACATCCGGCTGTATCTCAAGGAAGCGGCGCTGAGGAGCGGCCTGCCGTTCTACAACGTCCGCAGCGGGGAGGGCGTGTGGCGCAACGTGATATTGCGTTGCAACGAGAAGGGCGAATTCATGTTGACCGTCGTGTTGAAAACCGTGCCGTTGGAAACGGTGCAGCCCGTTTTCGACGCCCTGCTGCAACGGTTCCCGGCCATCGTGTCCCTGCATTATTGTTTCAACGACAAACCGAACGACAGCATCGCCGACCAAGACGTCAAACTGTATGCGGGGCGGCCGTATCTGCTTTACCGTATGCCGCGCTACGGCGAGACGGTGCCCGTGGCCGAACGGACGCCGGCCGCGTCCGCCTATGCCGACGCGCAATGCCTTTCGTTCCGCATCGGGCCCAAGTCGTTTTTCCAAACCAACGGGCAACAGGCCGAGCGGCTGTACCGCATCGTCGGCGATTTCGCCGCCTTGACGGGTTCGGAGCTATTGTACGACCTCTATACGGGCACGGGTACGATCGGCCTGTATTTGGCCGAAAGGGCGCGTAAGGTCGTGGGCGTGGAATATGTGGAGGAGGCCGTGGCCGACGCGCGGCTCAACGCGGCCGACAACGGCATCGCGCACGCAACGTTCTTTGCCGGCGACATGGCCAAGGTGTTTACCGACGGATGGATAGAGGCGCAGGGCAGGCCCGACGTCGTCGTGACCGACCCGCCGCGCGAGGGGATGCACGAAAAGGTGGTGGAACAGTTGTTGAAAATCGCGCCGCCGCGCATCGTCTATGTCAGCTGCAACGCGGCCACGCAGGCGCGCGACCTGCAACGTATGGACGGGGGCTACCGCGTCGTCAAGTGGCAGGCTGTCGATATGTTCCCGCACACGTATCACGTGGAGAACGTCGTATTGCTGCAGCGGCGGTAAGGCTTATCGTTCGGGGGCGTTCAACCCCAATGTTTCAACCAGGGCTTTCAACAGCGGGGCTTGCGCCTCGGCGGTTTCGGCCACGCGCAAGCGGTGGGCGGCCTGCCCGTAGAACGGGCGTCTTTCGTCCAGCAGGCGTTTGATTTTCCGTTGCAGGGCCTCGTCTTCCTGTTTGGCCAACAGCGGCCGTCCGGCGCGTGCGTCCGCTTGGTTCAGGTAGCGGAACAGCAGGGCTTCCGGGGCGTCCAAATAGACCGTCGTCCCGTGGGCGTTCAGATAGGCCATGTTGTCGTCGTGGCAGGGCAGGCCGCCCCCCGTGGCCACGATGCTCTCCGGCGGGAACGGGTATTGGCGGAGCAGTTCCGATTCCATGCGGCGGAAGGCCGCTTCGCCTTGTTGCTCGAAAATATCACTGATAGACAGGCCGCTGCGCCGCACGATCAGGCCGTCGGTATCGAAAAAGGGCAAGCCCGTCATCTGCGACAGGCATTGCCCTATCTCCGTCTTACCGCAGCCCATGAAACCGACTAAAAAGACAGGCATGGACGGGCGGTTTTTAGAAGCGGCTTTCCACGGCCTTCCAGTCCACGAGTTCGAAGAAGTGGGCGATATAGTCGGGCCGTTTGTTCTGGTAGTCCAAATAGTAGGCGTGCTCCCACACGTCAATGACGAGCAGCGGTTCCTTGTGTTCGCGGATCGGGTTGCCGGCGTTGGGCGTCGGCAGGATGGCGAGCCGGTCTTTGCTGTCGCACACGAGCCAAACCCAGCCCGAACCGAACAGACCGGCCGCGGCTGCGCTGAACTGGGTCTTGAACTGGTCGAACGAGCCGAACGCGCGGTCGATGGCTTCGGCCAGGGCGCCGGTGGGCTGTCCGCCGCCTTGCGGCGAGAGGCAGTTCCAATAGAACGTATGGTTCCAGACCTGGGCGGCGTTGTTGTACAGCGGGCCGTCGGCCTTGCGGATGATTTCTTCCAGACCGCTTTCCTCAAACGGCGTATTGACGCGCAATTTGTTCAGATTGTCCACATAGGCCTGATGGTGTTTGCCATAATGGAACGCCAGCGTCTGCGCCGAGATATGCGGGGCAAGCGCGTCCTGCGCGAACGGCAGGGGGGGCAATTCAAAATTTTTCATAACAGTCCTTTTTTGAGTCCGTGAGGACAAATTTAATCAAAAAAAACTAAATTTGCCGTATGGAAAACGCCAAAGTCATTATCAACATAGGCCGTCAGCTGGGTAGCGGCGGCCGGCAGATCGGGCGGATGCTCGCCGACCGCCTGCAACTGGCCTATTACGACAAGGAGCTGGTGGGCGAGGCCTCCAAGGCCAGCGGGCTGTGCCGGGACTGTTTCGAAAAGGCCGACGAGCGGCGCAACCGTTCGTTGAGCGGGCTGTTGGGGCTGAGCGGTTTGGCGGGTACGGCCTTCGGCGGCTTGTCGAACGAAGAGCTGTTCCGGATTCAGAGCGAGGTCATCGACCGGCTGGCCGGCGAGAAAAGCTGCGTCTTCGTGGGGCGTTGCGCCGACTATATCCTGCGGCACCGGCCGGAATGCTTCAACGTATTCGTCTGCGCCCCCTTGGACTACCGCATCGAACAGGTGGCCAAGCAGTTGAACCTGACGGCCAAGGCCGCCGAAGAGAAAATCCGCAAGACGGACAAAGGGCGCGCCGCCTATTACAATTTCTATACGGAAAAGGTTTGGGGGCAGGCCGACAGCTACCATCTCTGCGTCGATACGTCGGTGTTGGGCTTGGAAAAGACGGCCGACCTCATCGAAACGATGGGGCGGATGCGCGGTTTAGTCCGCTAAAAATCACATTCTTCACTCAGTTCGAGCCAGCGCATTTCGGCCGCGTCCAAGGCCGTCTGCAGGCGGCCGATTTCTTCCGAAAAGGCGGCGATTTCCTCCGGCTTGTAGGCTTCGGGCGCACAGAGCGCCGTTTCCAGTTCCTGTTTGCGCGCGCCCAGCGTCTGCATCTCCGCTTCCAGCGCCTCTTTCTCTTGGCGTTGTTTGTAAGACGGCTTTTTCTTTTGGGGTGACCCGACGGGCGGCGTTGTGGCGGCTGCGGTCGCGGCGGCCGCGTTGTCCCGCCCGTGGGCTTTGGCGGCGGCCACCGTGGCGGCCGATGCCTCGCGGTCGGCGGCCGCCCGCCATTTCTTGTATTCCGTATAGGTGCCGTAGAAGTCCTTGATGCGGCCTTCGCCCTCAAAGACGAACAGGTGGTCAACGAGATGATCCATGAAATGGCGGTCGTGCGACACGATGAGCACGCAACCTTCGTAGTTTTTGAGAAAGTTCTCCAGCAACATGAGCGTGAACACGTCCAGGTCGTTCGTCGGCTCGTCCAAAATCAGGAAGTTGGGGTGCGCCATGAGCGTCTTGAGCAGGTAGAGCCGCCGCCGTTCGCCGCCGCTCAGCAG
Organism: uncultured Bacteroidales bacterium; assembly: GCA_947174375.1. Classification (GTDB taxonomy): domain Bacteria; phylum Bacteroidota; class Bacteroidia; order Bacteroidales; family P3; genus CAMXAS01. The sequence goes on along the minus strand of CAMWIS010000097.1, from coordinate 893 downwards.
CGAGAAGTAGTTGTACTGGGTCGTGGGGTCGAACTGGAAGTATTGCAGGAACTGCGAGGCCGACATCTCCCGTCCGTCGTCGGTCTTGACCACCTCGGCCGTCTCCTTGATGATGTCGATGACGCGCTTGTCGCCGGGCGCCCACAGGCCGCCCTGTTCGTAATAGCCGATTTGGAGCGTCTGTCCCGTGACGATATGCCCGGCGTCGGGCTTGAGTTTGCCCGTCAGCAGGTTCAGGAACGTGGATTTGCCCGTGCCGTTGGCCCCCACGATGCCGATTTTCTCGCCGCGCTTGAACGTATAGGAGAAGTCCTTGATCAGCGTGCGCCCGTCAAAGCCCATGCTCACATGGTTCACCTCCATGATTTTATTGCCGAGCCGTTCGCTCTGCAGGCTCAGCGTCAGTTCTTCCTGCTTGGGGCGCAAGGCCACCTTCTCTTTCAGCTCCTCGAACGCGTCCTTGCGGGCGCGCGCCTTGGTGCCGCGGGCGGAGGGCATACGGCGCATCCATTCCAACTCCCGGCGGTACAGGTTCTTGGCCTTTTCCCATTCGGCGATGGCGATGGTCTCGCGTTCGGCCTTCTTCTCTAAAAAATAAGCGTAGTCACCCTTGTAGAAATACGTCTGCTCGCCGTCTATTTCCACGATGTCGCGGCAAACGGCGTCCAAAAACGCACGGTCGTGGGTAATCAGCAACAGGCTCGTGTTCTGACGGTTGAGGAATTCTTCAAGCCATTCCGTCATCGCGATGTCGAGGTGGTTCGTCGGCTCGTCCAACAGCAACAGGTCGGCGTCGGCCAGCAATACCTTGGCCAGGGCCGCCTTTTTCTGTTGCCCGCCCGCGAGCGAGCCCCACCCCTGTTGCAGGTGCGGCAGTTTCAGGCGGAACAGCA
>CAMWIS010000096.1 GCA_947174375.1 uncultured Bacteroidales bacterium | reverse complement strand
CCGATGCGCCTTACGCGTTTGACCGTTACCGCTTCAAGCTCGAACTCACCGACGGCGACAAGTACACCAGCGACGTGATGACGCTCGTCGTCAAGCCGGTCAAAGACCTGCGCGTATATATCGACATCGCGCCCAACCCGGCGCACGGTGATGCGCCCGAGGCCGGCGAAGAAGCCCAGAACTGGACGGAAATGACGGCCATCATCTATGTGGGCGACGACGTGACGGAACTCGACTCCATCGACTGGTCGAAGGTACGGGTGCTGACCGATGAAGAACTGCATCTCTACGGCGATACCGTCCTCGACTGGTATCAGATACTCAAAGACAGCGAAACGCCGGTAGAGGCGAAAGCGCAGGATGATGCCGACATCGACCCCGACACCTATACGTTCCAGGCGGAGGGCGAGTTGCACGGCAGGGTGCTCAAGGTGGTCAACCTGAACTACGAAATCCACGACCTTTCGCGCTACTACGCCGTATTGCGGAGCGATTGCGCCGAAAAGACCTCCAACACCGACACGTTGCGTATCTATACCGACCTGTTGCTGGAATGGGCGGCCGACTTCATGTACGCCGAAGACACGTTGCCTTACGGCACCACCATCGACGATTTGGATAAGATGAACCTGCCCACCGACCGCGTCATTGCCGTCAAGTTGCAAGACCCGGAAAATCCCGCCACGAAGTGGGAGGAAAAACACCGGATTTCGTCGGCCTACTACATCAAGTGCGGTGACGAAGAAATCAACGACGGTTATGCCGACCTGATTACGGAACTGCGTAAGGGCGTCCAGTCGGAAGAAAACGACGACGTGGTTATCGCCACGCGCCAGTGGTTCTTCCGCTTCGGCCCCGACGACGAGTGGAAGCCGCTGTTCAATGAGCGGCGTATGGGTTCTAATTACGATTACCAACCGTACGTATTCGATATGGACTACGACCGGCACGATTTGGCCTTGGCCGGCGTCCATTTCTCGTGGCACGGCATGCAGTTCATCTCCAAGGCCTATGCCGACTCGGTAGGGGAGGATGCGGACGGCCATGCCATCTACAACTACGCCGACTCCACGCCCATCCTTACGCTCGTGGTTTCCGAACCGCTGCCGGAAGACCTGGCGTTTGAACCCTTCGAAGACGAAGGCTCGTGCGACGAATACAACTATGTGTTCAAGCCCAACGCTACGCACGAATCGTACCGCTACGAATGGGAAATCAAGCGTCCGGGCGCGGAATACCAGCCGGTGGAAGGGATGACGGAACAGGATGCCGTATATACCTACGGCCCGGCCACGCCCGAAGACAGGGGCACGGTAATCCGCATCACGCTCCACAACTTCTGCGGTGAGGATATGGCGGAAGCGGAAATGCACGTGATGACGGTGGATATCGAAGACGCGCCCGACGAGCTCTGCGCCGACGGCACGCTTGACCTCAAGGCCATAGTCACCGACGGCGGCGCCAACCCCGCCTACGCCTGGTACGTCAACGGCACGGCCATGCCCGACGCCACGGCGGACGTGTTCACGTTCGACCCGTCTAAGGTAACGCCGGCGGACAACGGCCAGTATGCGGTCGAAGTCCGCGTCAAGGCCGACCCGACGCTGCCGTTCGTCAACCCGATGGCCTGCGCCGCCAAGACGCTCACGGTTCACGCCTTGCCCGCCAAGGGTACGGCCAAGGTAGAACCCGAGTCGGTTACGGTGGTTGACAGCGCCACGCTGAGCGTATCCGTTCCGGAAGGCAGCACGGTGGTATGGTCGCCGGCCGAATGGCTCCACAACGCCACGGAGGCCACCACCTCCACGCGCCCGATTCCCACGAGTGGCTCCTACGATTTCTACGCCACGGTAACCAACCAATACGGCTGTTCGATAACCGACACGGTTACCTTAATCGTAGCCAGCAGCTTTAACTACGACTCCACCGAAGCGGTGGTCGTTGTCCCGGCCTTCCCGTTCGAAACGGCCGGCGACGGCAGCGGCCTCTCGCCCGAACCCGACACGGCCTTGAAAGTCGTCCAGGTGGGCGATACGCTCCGCATCACCACGTGTAAGAACAGCATCGGCTTGATTACCCCGCGCACCTCCGGTGGCGACGCCCCGCTGGTTTACGCCTGGGAGGGCATCGAACCGCTTACGGCGGCCGAGGTGGAAGACGCCGGCCTGAGCCCCTTGCCCGATTCCGTCTTTGCGTTCTACTTCGACGGCTCGGTGGCCGAATTCGGCTGCACGATCACGGAACGCGGCGGCGAAGGCCTGTCGGTTCAGATGCGGGCTTACGTGGCCTACTACCAGACGCAACACGTCGTGCTGGAGGCCATGCCCAATATGCGTCACAACCGCTACTACGAAAACCAGGTGGTGTTCTTTACGCCGCATCCTTCGCGCTTCGACCTGTATAACTACTACAGCTATACCGTGGCCGAAGACGGCGGCATCGACCAACTGATAGACAAACGGCAAACGGACAACTACCTCTACAAGACGGACTTCGACTTTGAGCAGGGCGCCGAACGCCGGGTTTACGTGGCCGTGGCCGACCGGAATGGTTGCCGCAGCTACGACTCGGTTGACCTCACGGTGCTGCAGTTGCCGAACGCCATGGTTTGCAATGACCCGAATTACCCGGAAGCCTGCATCCTGTTCCCGGAATTCCAAGTGGAAATCCATGACTCGTGGGGTCGTCTCGTCAAGGCCATAGACGATGGCCTCGGCTGGGATGCCCGTCGCGGCGGCAAGCTTGTGGACGGCGGCACGTACTACTATACGGTCAAGTTGCCGACCAACGACGGCTTTACGTATGTCAAGGGTGCGGTCACCGTATTCAACAAGAAAAAGTAAGGAGGGCGGCAGTAGATGATGATGAAAATGAAAAAGATGAAGAAACTGATTATGGCCGGGATGGCGCTTCTCGCTATGGCGGGGGGCGCCCGGGCCCAGCAGGACGCGCAGTTCAGTCAGTTCTACGCCAACCGGTTGTTTTACAGCCCGGCGGCGATTGTCGGCACGGATGAGTTGTTTAGGGCCTCTTTGACCGACCGCGAACAGTGGTGGGGCGGGGGGCACGACCGGCCTTCCTACCGCCTGCTGAACGCCACCCAGTTTTTCATGGGTAAGAAGATGGGCGTGGGCCTCACGGTTTACGAGTGGAACCAAAACGTGGAAACCGACTTTTTGGCCAAGCTGTCGTACGCCTACCACCTGCAGGTGGGGCAGGAGGCCTTCTTCTCGTTCGGCGTCGATGCAGGGGTCGTGCACGGCTTCTACAAGAACATCATTCTGCCCGACGGTTCGTACGGGCCGGCGGTGGACGCGGACTTGAAAACCAAGCCCAACCTCGACCTCGGCTTGGGCGTTGAGTTCTACACGCGCGAAATCGTGGCGGGGGTATCGGTGCAGCACCTGCCCATCCGCATCACCAAAGACTCCAAGAAACTGCAACTCCACGCCTATTACTATTTCGGCTACCTGGGCAAGATCAACCGCGATTGGGCCCTGTACCCGATGTTGGTCATGCGTATGGCGGGCCGTGCCACCAACCTCGACATCAGCATGCGGGTGTTCTACCACGACTTGCTCCATTTCGGGGTGGGCTACCGTCTGGACGCCGCCGTCATCATGGCGGGCGTCAACATCGGGCCGCATTTCACGTTCAGCTATGCCTGCGACATCCCCCTGGGCAATATCCGGCACCGGTTCACGATGCCGTCGCACGAATTCGTGCTGACCTACCGTGGCTGCCTGTCCTGCCCGTATCACAACACGATGCCGATAAACGCGTTTGATTAACAGCACACAAGAAGAACCGCATGATACATATTCTGAAGACGGTGCGACGGACGGCATGGCGACTGTCCGCGATTTGGTGGCTTTCCATTTGTGGCATGGCCACAGCGGCATACGCCCAGAAAACAGTTCCATTGGCGGCTTCGGCTTCGCGTCCGGACATCCGTATCGTGATTCCGGATGTGCAGATGTGCCCCGGCCAGGAATACGACGTACCTGTATATATCGAAACGCCCGAGCCGATTGAAGTCTGCGACTTTACGTTGGGTTTCCGCTTTCCGGATTACCTGATTGTGGAGCCCGTGAGCGGCGGTTTGGTCACGGATTTGTACGATGCCTTGCGTTCCCAGGGTTCGCCGGGCTCCAACTACAGCGAAAAGGGCTTCGCCAACGTGCCCGACCACGTGTTTGCGTTCAACTGGTACGCCAACCCCGCTTACGGCGGCGGACGCAATTTCGTGACGCTCAAATCCGGTCAGCTGTTGTTCCGCTTCCGCGTCCAGTACAAACAGGAGGGCGAGGGGGCCATCGACCTGGTGGTGGGTTCCCAATACCCGTCCGCGGTGGACTACAGCCACTTTATCGTCAAAGAGGCGGGCACGGTGTTCCCCACCTTCGATATGCCCTACGTGCGGCCTTCCGCCCCGCCCGAAGTACACGCCTTTTCCGACACCACGGTCTGCGTGCTGAGCGAAACGCGTCTGTGGGCCGAAGGCGGCGTGCAGTTCTATTGGGAAGACATTTCGCCGGTCACGTCGGCCTACCGGCCTTCCATCGCCGAGCCCCGCGCGCAGTACCCGATATTCCACCCGCTCGACCCGGGGCCCTATATGTTCAAGGTCAAAATCACCGACAAGGCGGGCTGCTCGGCCTTCGACACGGTCAACTATCTCGTGTTGGACAACGGGCTTAACCTCACCATCCCCAAAGACACCATCGTCGATCTCGACGGCGAGGCCGTCCTCAACGCGTCGGTGCTCGGCGGCTATCCGCCCTACAGCTTTTGGTGGAAGCCGGCCGAACTCGTGCAAACGCCCTATATGGCCGATTTGATGGCCGACCGGGGCAAGCGCCTGGAGGTGGAGAACCTGTCGCGCGCCTTGCGCAAACCGCAGTGGTTCACCGTGCGCGTCCAAGACCGTTATTGCGCGCTCGAAAAACGGCAGAGCGTCAACGTGGTGGGCGCCGACATGGAAGCCGAGATGGCGATGACCCCGGCCTATATCTGCGCGATGGCCAAATTGAATACGACGGTCACCCTCAAAGTGAGCGTGCGCGGCGGTACGGGCCGCTATCTGTATTATTGGACGGCCGAGAACCTGGATCCGGATCCGAAGCTTACGGCGCCCAAATTTGAAACCGCGCAGGACGGCCCCACGGCCCGTCTGCGTCTGTATAACCCCTGCGTCGTACACGTGGATGTATCCGACGCCACCACGCGCAAAACCACGCGTTTCACCGACACGGTACGCATTCTGGACGCCACCGTGGCGGGGCTCACCATCGAAGACAAAAACGGCTCGGCCTGCGAAATGACCGAGATGACGTTTACGGCCAAGCCCGTCAACGAGGGCGAACACCCGCACTACAGCTGGCGTATCAACGGCTCCGAAGTGTTCGCCGGCGCCGACCCGGTCTTCAAGACCTATATGCTGCGGTCGGGGGCTACCGTAACCTGCGTCCTTACGAGCGACAAGGCCTGTGTGGGCAGCGCCACGGCCACGGCCACCATCAAGCCCAACGTCGTTGCGCCGGGCTATATGATCGCGCATTCCACGTTCGGCTCCGATAAGGTCAACACCGACTGCGCCGACTCTCTCTCGTTCGGCCTCGTGCACCGCCATACGGGCACCCGTTTCCGCCTGCGTTGGTTCCGCAACGACGACGAACTCGTTTACGACAAGTATATCACCTACGACACCCCCGTTGAAACGGACGAAGAAACGGTGTGGTGCATGTTGCCGCGCGGCGGCTACTACGACTACTACCGCGCCGCCATTACCGAAAGCGACCGCGCCTGCCTGCTGTGGGACTCGGTGTTGACCGAACGCGTCTATCCGCGTTTGCCGTCCTCGGCACCGGTCAGCGTCGGCCCGGCCGCCACCAAGACCGCCGACGATACGGTGGGCGTGTGCAGCGGCTCCACCGTGGCCTTGTATGCGCGCGGCATCCGCAACCTGCCGTCCGAATTCCGCCTGGTATGGTATAAGAAAAAACCGGGGGCGGCGGCCGAGGCCGTGGGCTACTATGCCGTGGGCTCCCGCTAT
>CAMWIS010000095.1 GCA_947174375.1 uncultured Bacteroidales bacterium | reverse complement strand
CTGCGGCCGTCCTGCAAGACAAACTGGCAGTCGGAGAGTTGCGCCAAGTGTTCGTTGTGGGTGACGATGACGAACGTCTGCCCGAATTCATCACGCAAACGGAAGAACAACTCGTGGAGCGCCTGCGCGTGCGCCGTATCGAGGTTGCCCGAAGGCTCGTCGGCCAAGACGACCGACGGACGGTTCATCAACGCGCGCGCCACGGCCACGCGCTGCTGTTCGCCGCCCGACAACTCGCCGGGCTTGTGGGCGGCACGGGCGGAGAGCCCCAGAAAGTCCAAGAGTTCGGCGGCGCGCCCGCGCGCCGCCCGCGCGCTTTCGCCGCCTATCAACGCCGGCATCATGACGTTCTCCAAGGCGGAGAACTCCGGCAACAGATAGTGGAACTGAAAGACGAAACCGATATGGCGGTTGCGGAAGCGCGCCAGTCGGGCGGCGGACAGCCGGTAGGGGTTCTCGCCGTCGATTTCGACCGTGCCCGCCGTGGGCGGCTCCAAACTGCCGAGCAGTTGCAGCAAGGTGGTCTTGCCGGCGCCGGAAGCCCCCGTCACCGACACGACCTTCCCCTTCTCCACGGTCAAGTCCACGCCCTTGAGCACGTCCAACTGGCCGTAGCGCTTGCACAGGCCCTTGGCCACTATAATCGGTTCCGCCATCGCTATATCCCTAACGGTTAGACGGCCTCCACCGACTTGATTTCGGGAATCGCTTTCTTGAGCGTGGCTTCCACGCCCTGTTTCAACGTCATCTGCATATGCGGGCAGGAGCCGCACGCACCGTGCAGACGCACCTTAACCACGAGGTCGTCGGTCATTTCCATAAACGCGATGTCGCCGCCGTCGGCCTGCAAATACGGGCGGAGCTGTTCGATGAGCGCCCGCACCTTTTCGGTGATTTCCGTTTTCTGTGTCGCTTCCATAATATCCTTATAATACGTAGTTAATAATCTAAAACCTTATTTCGTATGCTCCAGCACCGCCAGCTGGCGCGCCACCTCGCCGCCCAAGGCCGTAAAGACCGCCTTGACGGGATCGGTGGCCGGCGAATCCGGCGTCTGCATGACGGGCTTGCCGAGGTCGGCCTGCTCGCAGACCGAAGCCACGAGCGGAATCTGCGCCAAGAGCGGGAAGCCGAATTCCTGCGCCAGCCGTTCGCAACCGCCCTTGCCGAAGATATAGTATTTGTTGTCCGGCAACTCCGCCGGCGTAAAATACGCCATGTTCTCCACCACGCCCAAAACCGGCGTCTTGACTTCGCGGAACATATCGGCGGCCTTGCGCACGTCGGCCACGGCCACTTCCTGCGGCGTGCTCACGAGCAACGCGGCCGTTACCGGAATCATCTGCGAGAGCGTGATTTGAATGTCGCCGGTGCCGGGCGGCAAGTCCACGACCATGTAGTCTATTTCGCCCCACAGCGTTTCGGTGAACATCTGCCGCAGCGCGTTCGACGCCATCGGGCCGCGCCACAGCACCGCCTTGGCCGGGTCAACGAAAAAGCCTATCGACATGATTTTAAGGCCGTATTGTTCCATCGGCACGAGATAGGTCTTGCCGTCGGCTTCCACGCCTTTGGGGGCCGTATGCGTAAGGCCGAACATCGTGGGTACGGACGGCCCGTATATATCCGCATCAACCAAAGCCACTTTGGCGCCGGTCTTGGCCAAGGCCAAGGCCAGGTTGGCCGATACGGTGGACTTGCCGACCCCGCCTTTGCCAGACCCCACGGCGATGATATGCTTGACGTCTTTCAAGGCCTCGTGTTCCCGCGTCTCGGGCGCCCGCATACGCGCGGAAAAGCCGATTTCGACCTCCGCCTCGGGCGACACGTACTGCGCGATGGCCGCCAGACAGTCGCGCCGCATCCGCTCTTTCATCGGACAGGCCGGCGTGGTCAGCACGATATCGAAGCGGATTTTGTTGCCATCCACCGTCAATTTGTCAATCATGCCCAGGCTCACGAGGTCGCGACCCAAATCCGGGTCTTGCACGTGCGAGAGCGCGGCTTTGACCTGTTCTATCGTTATGCTCATAATGTCCTTATTTCGCGGCCGCCTTGTCGATTTCGGCCGTCAGTCGTTCAAAAATCTCCTCCACGGTACCCGTGCCCTTGATGGCCGTGTACATCCCCTTCTGCCGGTAGTATTCGGCCACGGGCGCGGTCTTGGCTTCGTATTCCTTGAAGCGGTTGAGGATGACCTCTTCCGTATCGTCGGCACGCCCCGACACCTTGCCGCGTTCCAGCAGACGCTGCAAGAGCACGTCCTGCGGCACTTCAAGGCTCAGCATACAATGCAGGCGCGAGTTGAGTTTCTCCAACAGGGCTTCCAGCATATGCGCCTGCGACACCTTGCGCGGAAAGCCGTCGAACAGGATGCCCGCCACTTCGGGTTCACGCGCGATTTTGGCCTCGATGATGCGGCCGATCAAGTCGTCGGAAACCAGCTCGCCGCGTTCGATCGTGGCTTGCGCCTGTTTGCCGAGTTCGGTCTGCGCCTTGATTTCCTCGCGCAACATATCGCCCGTAGAGATATACAACAGGCGGTAACGTTCAATCAGTTTCTGGGACTGCGTCCCTTTCCCGGCCCCCGGAGGGCCGAACAATACGATATTCAGCATGGCTTTCATGGTATTTGACAGCAAAATTACGTTTTTTTAATGTATTTTTGCACACGGAAAACATTTATTTATGGAAAACAAAACGCCACTGGTCAGCATCATCATGGGCAGCGCGTCCGACTATCCGACGATGGAGGCCGCCGCCAAGTTTTTAGACCAACAGAACATCCCGTTTGAAATCATCGCGCTCTCGGCGCACCGCACGCCGCACGAAGTGGTGGAATTTGCCTCGCACGCGCACGAACGCGGCGTAAAGGCCATCATCGCGGCGGCCGGCATGGCGGCGCACCTGCCCGGTGTGGTGGCGGCCCTGACCCCCCTGCCCGTTATCGGCGTGCCCGTCAAGTCGTCGTTGGAGGGCATGGATGCGGCCTTGGCCATGTTGCAGATGCCGCCGGGCATCCCCGTGGCCACCGTGGCCATCAACGGCGCGCTCAACGCGGCCATCCTGGCCTTGCAGATCATCGCGGCCGGTTGCCCCGACGCGTTCAAGAAGGTGCAGGCCTATAAACAATCGCTGAGTCAGAAGATTGTGAAGGCCAACGAGGAGTTGAAAAGCATCCGCTTCGAGAACCGCACGAACTAAACGCGCCGCAGACGCAAAAACCTAAGCGCGGCGCGGGCTACGGAACTTTTTTACGATATTTTTCCCACTCATCCGTATATTGGGAAAGTATCGTATCATGGATAGATTACATTTCCGGCAACGGGGCCGACAGGCCGCGTTGCACTGGGCCTTGGGCCTGTTCATCGTATTTTCGGGTGACCCGACGGGCCCCGCGCGGGGATGCGCCGCCGAGCCGCAGCCCGTTTTTCCCGCCTGCCTGCAACCGAGTTTCAGAACCCTGTACCTGCCCGACATGGGCGTCGGACATCCGGCCCTGTTGGCCGCCAACAGCCTGTACGCCCCCGGGGACGCCCCCGACCGCCGAGCCGACGGCGGCGCTGCCCCGCGGCGCCTGCGCGGACAGGCCGGCGTGTATTCCTACCTCGGCTTTATTCCGGAGAACAAAAAGACGGGCCTCGGCGGCGCACTGTCGATGGGACGGCACAGCCTTGGCCTGCACTATGAGTTCGAGGGCTTTTCGCTCTACCATAAGCATTCGGCCGGCCTGTCGTATGCGCTGGCCTTTACCGACCAGTGGCAGGGCGGCGTCTTTGTGCGCTACCGCCGCCGCAACCGCATAGAGGACGTGGCCGACAAGGGGGCCGTGGAAAGCGGCCTTTCGGTAGCCTGCCGGCTGGAACACTGGGACCTGTCGTTTAAGGCCGCTTACGAGATACCGCTGCAAGGCAGCGGTATCTGGCAGCAGGCGTTGAGCCTGCTGCTCACGGCCGCCTACCGCCTGAGCGACGACCTCAGCATAGGCGTGGAGGTGGGCAAAGACATCCGCTACCCCGTGGAGGCGGCCGCCGCGGTGGCCTACCGTATCAAAGGCCGTTTCATGGTCTTCGGGCTCTGCGGCGTTTATCCGTTCCGCTTCAGCCTGGGCGGCGGCTACACCGCGCCGCGCTTCGACATCCTTGTATCCACGGCCTACCACCCGCCCCTGGGCGCGACGGGTCAAATCAGCGTGTCATGGAAAGCGTGGTAACCCGCGGCGCACGGCCCCTGCGCACCCTCTGCCGCCTCCTGCCCGCCCTTGCCGTCTTGTGTGCCGCCCTCCGCGCCCAAACGCCCGAAAGCGCCTGGGAGGCGGCTTACGAAGCCCTGGCCGAAACGCAGGCCGAGGACGAAGCCGCCACCGCCGTCCTTGCGCTCGAAGCCTTGCAGGAGCGCCTCGACCACCCGCTCTGCATCAACACGGCCACCTACGACGAACTCGAAGCCTTGGGACTGCTGACGCCTTGGGAAATCGAAGCCCTGTTGCGCTACCGCACGGACTACGGCCTGATTGTGGGCGCGCACGAACTATTGTATATACCCGACTTCCCCGCCGAAAAGGCGCGTCAACTGGCGGCTTACCTGTCGTTTGAACAGGAGCGGCTGCCCGAAAGCTGGGCGCAGACGCTCAAACGGGGCCGCCACGAACTGGCGCTGCGCTACGGGCGCGCGCTGAGCCGCAGCAAGGCCTATACCGAACACCGCTATGCCGGCACGCCCGACGCCGCCGCGCTCCGTTACCGCTTCCGCGCCGACGACCGCCTGCAAATAGGCCTGGCCATGGAGAAAGACGCCGGCGAAAAGGGCCTGCCCGACAGCTGGGCCGGCTTCATCGCGCTCGGCGACGCGCGTCCGCCCGCCGCCAGCCGGGCGCCCTTGCTCAAATCGTGGATTATAGGCACCTACACGCTGCATTTCGGCTACGGCCTGCACCTCGGCGGCGGGCTGTTCGGCGGCGGCCTCGATGCCGAACTGCTGGCACGCGCCGGCGCGGGGCTCAAGCCCTTCGCCTCCACGGCCGAAAGCGGCTATTTCAGCGGCTCGGCCCTGCGGCTCCAAGCCGCCCGCCATACCGAACTCACGCTATTTTACAGCCACCGCCGCGTGGATGCCGCCATCGAAGACGGCCTTATCACGAGCCTGCCCACGGGCGGCTACCACCGCACCGAGAGCGAATGCGAGAAGCGGCGGCGCGCCACGCAACAGGTCTTGGGCATGGCCGTCGAACAGGCGCTCAACCACGCCAAACTCGGCGCCACGTTCAGCTATACGTTCTTAGACCAAGCCTTTCAGCCGGCGGTATCGCTCTACAACCAATACAACCATCTGTCCAATCAAGTGCTCGGCGGAAGTATATATTACAGAACCTTGTGGCGTTCGCTCCATATTTACGGCGAAGCGGGCTGGAGCGGCATCCTGCGCGATGGCGGCGCGGGGCATACGTTTTCGGCCGCCCTGTTCCAAGGCCTGCAATGGAAAGTGCACCCGCGCTTCAGTTTGGCCGCCCAGCTGCGCTGCTACCCGCGCGCTTACGGCGGCTTCTTCGTCCACGCGCCGGGGCGGCAGTCCAAGGCCTACAACGAATACGGCTTAGGTCTGCTGGCCCGCACCAATGTATCCGACCGGCTGCACCTCGACTGCGCCATTGACTTCGCCGCCCACCCGTGGTACGCCTACCCCAAGCGGCCGCCGTTTGTCGAACGCCGCTATGACCTAAAAATCAGCTATTCCGCGCGCCGCCACGCGCTACAGGTTTATGCGCTTTACCAATACCGGCAATCGGGAGAGGCCACCGCCGCCCACCGCCTGCGCCTGCACCTGGCCTACGACAGCCCCGGTGGCTTTCTCTACCGCAGCCGCGTGGAGCTGCACCCCGCCGCCGAGACCGACTACCTGCTGTATCAGGATTTCGGCTACCGGCTGCCCAACGGCAAGTTCAGCTGCAACGCGCGTTTCGCGCTGTTTCAGACCGCCCCCGACGGCGAACGCTTTTACGCCTACGAATCCGACCTGCTCTACAACGCCGCGTTTCCGTCTTACGGCGGCCGCGGCCAACGGTTTTATATATTCGTGCGATACAAGCCGTTCCGTTTCAT
>CAMWIS010000094.1 GCA_947174375.1 uncultured Bacteroidales bacterium | reverse complement strand
TCGAATCGAAAACATAAACACTTTATCAATATGGCAAAGAAAGAAGAAAACATGGAGCAGAACGAGCAGAGAGCCGAGAAACTCAAGGCGTTACAGCTGACGTTGGACAAAATAGAAAAGTCGTACGGCAAGGGGGCCATCATGAAGATGAGCGACCAGCCGGTAGAGGAAGTCGAAACCATTTCGACGGGTTCCATCGGCGTGGACATGGCCTTGGGCATCGGCGGCCTGCCGAAAGGCCGTATCATCGAAATCTACGGCCCGGAGTCTTCCGGTAAGACGACCCTGGCGATTCACGCCATCGCCGAAGCGCAGAAGAAAGGCGGCATCGCGGCTTTCATCGACGCCGAGCACGCGTTCGATCCCGTTTACGCGCAGAAGCTGGGCGTCAATGTGGACGACCTGTTTATCTCGCAGCCCGACGACGGCGAGCAGGCCTTGGCCATTGCGGAGAACCTGATCCGTTCCGGCGCCGTGGACATCATGGTCATCGACTCGGTGGCGGCCCTTACGCCGCGCAGCGAAATCGAGGGCGAGATGGGCGACAGCAAGATGGGTTTGCACGCGCGTTTGATGTCGCAGGCCTTGCGTAAACTGACGTCCATTATCAGCAAGACGGGTTGCTGCTGCATCTTCATCAACCAGTTGCGCGAAAAAATCGGCGTCATGTTCGGCAACCCCGAAACGACGACGGGCGGTAACGCGCTCAAGTTCTATGCGTCCGTCCGGATTGACATCCGCCGTATCTCCCAGATTAAAGAGGGCGACAACGTGGTCGGTAACCGCGTCAAGGTCAAAATCGTCAAGAACAAGGTGGCGCCTCCTTTCAAGACCGTGGAATTCGATTTGATTTACGGGCAGGGCGTTTCGCGTTCGGGCGAAATCATCGACATGGCCACCGACATGAATATCATCAAAAAGAGCGGCTCGTGGTTCAGCTACGGCGATACCAAGCTGGGGCAAGGCCGCGATGCGGTCAAGCAGCTGTTGCAGGATAATCCGGAACTGAGCGAGGAACTGGAACAGGCCATCCGCAACGCGTTGAAAGAAAAAGAAGCATGAACTGGACGGTGCTCCTAAGCGCCATCGTGGTGATGGGATTGGCCGTCGTGGCCCTGTCGGTGCGGATTCTGTTCAAGAAAGACGGCCGCTTCCTGCACCGTTGCGCGATGTCGGATATCGATTTCGGCGACGGACGGCAGCACGACTGCGGCCATTGCACGGTGCCGCCGGGCGGCCGCCACGAAGACTGCCCGCGCTTTCAGTTGCATCACGGTACGGCCGCCACGCAGACGTTGGAGGCCTTGAAAATGATAGAACATGAAGAATAAGGTGTATCGGCTGTTCCTGCTCAAAGGCAACCGGAAGAATCCGGCGGACGCCGAGCAGATGTATGTCAAGCGGATGGCCGCCGACCAACCGAAAGGCAGCTGGACGGATTTCCACCTGCCGGAACCGCACGCCTACCTGTGGCTGCCGGAACGGCAGGCGGACGAAACGACGATGGACTACCTGCTGCGGGTGCGGACGTGGGGCCGCCGCTGGGCCGACAAGGCGCGCGCCCTGCCGGGCAGCCGCTGGGTGCTGACCGATTTGGAATGGCAGGACGCAGCGGCCGTGCGGGCGTTGGCGGAGAGTTTCCTGTTGAACCTCTATGTGTTCGATACGTATAAGGCGGAGCGGAAAGCCGCGCCCGAATTGACGGCCATAGAGGGCGGGGGCGTGACGGCCGCCGACCTCACGGCCATGCGGGAACGGGCGGCTGAAGTCAACTGGGTGAAGTCGCTCGTGGAACAGCCCGTATCGGATTTGAACGCCGGGGCTTTCGCGCGGGAAATGGCCGCGCACCTGAAACCCTTGGGCGTGACGGCCAAACTGTGGACGCGCAAGGACATGGAAAAAGCCGGCATGGGCGGCTTGCTGGGCGTAAACCGCGGCAGCGTGGATGAACCGGCCTTCGCCGAATTCATCTACAAGCCGGACAACGCACGCAACGCGAAGCCCGTGGTCTTGGTGGGCAAGGGCGTGGTATTCGACGCCGGCGGCATGAACATCAAGACCGGCAACTATATGGACGACATGAAGACCGATATGGCGGGCGGCGCGATGGCGGCCGGCATTCTGGCCCTGGCGGCCAGGCAGGCCCTGCCGCTCTATATCGTGGCCTTGGTGCCGGCCACCGACAACCGGCTCAACGGTAATGCGCTCGTGCCGGGCGACATCATCCGTATCGGCGGCGAGACCTCGGTCGAAATCGTCAATACCGATGCCGAGGGGCGTCTGTTGCTCGCCGATGCGACGGCCTACGCGCACAAGCACTACGCGCCGGCCGCCATTATCTCGATGGCCACGCTCACGGGGGCGGCTTCGCGGGCCATCGGCACGAAAGGCATCGTGGCCATGCGGGAACGTTGGCCGGAAGCGATGGCGCAGTGTTTGGAGCGGGCGTCCGAAGACGTACAGGAACGCTACTGCCTGTTCCCGATGTGGCCGGAATACGACCGGGAGTTGGAATCGGCCGTGGCCGAATTGAAGAACTGCGGCAGCGGGGTGGCCGGCATGATTACGGCCGCCAAGTTCGTCGGTCATTTCGCCGGCAAGACGCCGTTCCTGCATTTGGATGTGGCCGGCGTGGCCTATTACGGCAAGGATGAAAGCGCGTGGCGGAAAGGCGCGACGGGCATGGGCGTCCGTTGGATCGGGCGTTTCCTCGAATTGTGGAGTCAAAAATAACCTAAAGACAAAGGTTTTGGAAAAGGAAGAACGCATCAAAATCGGGATTACGCATGGGAATGCCGATGAATACAGTTATCAGATTTTAGCCCGGATCCTGTCGGAGCCGTTCTTTTTGGAAACGGCTTTCCCGTTCGGTTACGCTTCGTTGGCCGCCATGGGGCAACGGACCAAGGCGATGGGGCTGCACGAAACGACCTTCGCTTCGGCGGCGCAGTGGGCGGACTTGAAAGGCAAACGGCCCATGCTTTGGGATACGGAAGACAATCCGGCCGCCGCCCTGTCGCAGGCGTTGGCGCATTTGCAGTCGGAGGAGTTGAAGGCGCTTATCACGCTACCGGTGGATGCGGAGGCGGTGCGGACGGCGTTGCCCGCCTATAAGAATACGCCGCTTTGGCTGGCGTCCCAGTTCGGCGGCGGCCGGCCGTTCCGGCTGTGGCTGTTGGAGAAATGGCGGGTCACGTTCATGACCTCCTTGCAGATGGACCGGCTGTCGGAACGCCTGTCGGCCGACAAGGTCAAAGAGCGCGTCGAGAGCCTGTACCGCACGTTGCAGAGCGATTTCAATATCACGGTGCCGCGGATTGCGCTCCTGTCGATGAATCCCGATTTGGAGGCGACGGAACTGTGCGAGGCCGACAAGGAAGTCTTGCAACCGCTGACGGCGGGCTTGCAGGAAAGCGGGATGCCGGTGTTCGGCCCCTACAACCTGAGGCGCTTCTTTACCGAGGGGCGCGAGACCGTCGGCGACGCGTTCCATGCCGTGCTTTGTCCTTACAAGGAACAGTCCGACCGGATTCAGCGGCATTTCGGCACCGACCGCCTCTGCGCCTATACGGCCGGTTTGCCGTTCGTACATATGGAACCTATCTATACGCTTGGGCAGACGCCGCTTGAAACGGCCGTGCGCTGTACGGTGCGCGCCCTTTGCGAAACCATGGATATCTGCCGTGCGCGGGCGTTGTATGCGCGCTTGACGGAAAATCCATTGAAGAAGTCGGAGCGGGAATAACCGCCAAAGTAATCGGGTCATGGGACTGAGTTTAACACAGGTCGCGCGTTATGCACAGGTGCCCGCCGAAACGGCGGACGGGCGGATGATTGAGGAATTGTTGACGGATTCCCGCTATCTGCGGCGGGCCGACGTCTGTCTGTTCGTGGCGTTGAAGACGGCCAAGAACGACGGGCACCGTTATATACCGCAGCTTTACGGTAAGGGCGTCCGCGCATTCTTGGTGTCGGCCATGCCCGAGGCGGCGTCCGAACGTTATCCGGAGGCCGTTTTCCTGTTGGCGGACGATACGTTGGCCGCCCTGCAACGATTGGCGGCCGCTTACCGCCGCCAGTTTGACGTGCCGGTGGTGGGCATCACGGGCAGCAACGGCAAGACGGTGGTCAAGGAATGGCTGTCCGCGTTGCTGGCGCCGGATTGCCGCGTGGGCAAAAGCCCCAAGAGTTATAATTCCCAAGTCGGCGTGCCGCTCTCGTTGTGGGAGTTGCAGCCGTGGCACGGTCTCGGCATTTTCGAGGCCGGCATATCCCAACCCGGCGAGATGGCCGCGCTCGCGCGCATGATACGGCCCACCGTGGGCATCCTCACGAACGTGGGGGCGGCGCACGCGGCCAATTTCAGCGATAACGGACAGAAGGCCGCCGAAAAACTGCAACTGTTCCACGGGGCGGAAAAACTGATATACTGTGCCGACGACCCGCTGATAGGCGGGCGGATAGCGGCGGATGCGGCCTTGCAGTCCGTGCGCCGCCTCGCTTGGTCGGCGCAACTGCCGGATGGCGGGACTGCGGCCGCCGCGGAGGGGGTGGCCCTGCAACTGACCGAACGGGCGGAAGTCGTGCGCGGCGGCCGCCGCTACACGCGCTTGACGGCGGTCTATAACGCCCAACCCTCGCAGCCGCAACAGATAGAGGTTCCGTTTACCGACGCCGCCTCGCTGGAGAACGTCATGCACTGCTGGCTGTTCCTGCTCGATTACGGCGTGGCGCCGGCCGACATCGCGTTGCGCATGGCGCAACTCACGCCCGTGGAGATGCGCATGGAACTCAAAGAGGGCATCAACCGCAACTACCTGATTAACGATGCCTACAATGCCGATTACGACGCTTTCGGCCTGGCCGTGGACTACCTGTTGCATCAGGCGCAGGGGCGGCGCACGCGCATCATCCTGTCCGACATCCTGCAAAGCGGTCTGCCGGAAGCGCAACTCTACGGCACCGTGGCCGATTTGCTGCGCCGCCATAAGATAGACGCGCTGGTCGGCATCGGGCCGCAACTCCTGCAACATAAGGCCCTGTTCGCCATCGACGGCTTGGAAACGGCGTTTTATGCCGATACCGAGGCGTTCATGCAGGCGTTCGACCCCGCGGCCTGGCACGACGAAGTCATTTTAATCAAGGGGGCGCGCCGCTTCGCGTTTGAACAGATTGTGCGGCGTTTGCAGAAGAAGGTGCACGAAACGGTCATGGAAATCGATTTGGAGGCCATGATCCATAACCTCAATTTCTTCCGTTCCCGCCTCAAGCCGCAGACCAAGGTCATGATTATGGCCAAGGCGTTCTCCTATGGCAGCGGCTCCTACGAAGTGGCCAACGCGTTGGCGTTCCACCACAGCGACTACATCACCGTGGCCTATGCCGACGAGGGCGTCAGCCTGCGCGAGCAGGGCATCCGTATGCCGATTATGGTCGTGAACGCCGAGCCCGAGGGCTTGGCCTCCGTATTGCAATACCGTTTGGAACCGGAGATATATAGCTTCCGTATGCTGGATTTGCTGCGCGAACAGTTGCGGCAGTTGCCGGCCGGCAGCACTGATACGGTCGCCATTCATGTCAAATTGGATACGGGGATGCACCGGTTGGGCTTCGAAGAGGCCGATTTGGAACGGCTGTTGGCTTGCCTGGCCGAAGAACCGCGCCTGCGCGTGCGTTCCATCTTCACGCACCTGGCCACGGCCGACGACCCGTCTATGGATGAATATACCTTGGCGCAGTTACAGCGTTTCGACCGCATGAGCGGCTGGCTGAAGTCGCACTTGCCCTACGGCGGCGAAGTGCTGCGGCACGCGCTCAATACGGCCGGCATCTGCCGTTTCCCCGAATACCAATACGATATGGTGCGTCTCGGCATCGGGCTTTACGGCGTCGGCGTCACCGCCGAAATGGAAGGCCGCTTGGAAACCGTCAGCACGTTCAAGACCACGATCGCCCAAATCCGCACGATCGAGGCCGGCGAGGCCGTCGGCTACGGGCGGCGGTTCATCGCCGAACGGCCCATGCGGATAGGCGTGCTGTGCGTCGGTTATGCCGACGGCCTGAACCGGCGGCTCAGCCGGGGCGTAGGCCGGGTGTGGATACACGGCAAAACCGCCCCCATCATCGGCAACATCTGTATGGATATGTGTATGCTGGACTTGACCGGTATCGAAGCCGCCGAGGGCGACGAGGTCATTCTCTTCGGCAAGGAATGGCCCGTGACGCACATGGCCGATGCCTTGCAGACGATTCCGTATGAGGTTTTGACGGGGATTTCGCC
>CAMWIS010000093.1 GCA_947174375.1 uncultured Bacteroidales bacterium | reverse complement strand
GCGGGGACGCCGGCCACGATGGTGCGCGGCGGCACGTCTTTGGTCACGACCGCGCCGGCGGCCACAATGGCGCCGTCGCCCACCGTCACGCCCGGCAACAGCGTCACGTTGGCGCCCAACCACACTTGGTTGCCGATGCGGACGGGCGCGGGAATCATATCGCCGCGGCGCGCCGGCTCCATGGCGTGGTTCAGCGTGGCAATCACGGCGTTCTGCCCTATGAGTACGTCGTCGCCTATCGTGATGCCGCCCTGGTCTTGAAACTTGCAGCCCGAATTGATGAACACGCGCTTGCCGATGCGGAGGTTCTTGCCGCAGTCGGTGTTGAACGGCGGAAACAGCGCGAACGAAGCGTCCACCGGCGCGCCCGTCAGCTCCGACATCAGCGCGACGATTTCTTCGGAGGTGTGATAGCTGTTGTTCAGCGCCATCGTGAGCCGGATGGCCTCCTGGCTGAGCTCGTGCATCTTGGCGTGTATGGGCGAACCGGCGGGAATCAGGGCGCCCGAATTCATGATTTCGATAAATTCCGCAGTGGTCATGATAGGTGATTTACAGGTTTGAAGATTGGCCGAACATATCCAAGGCCGTATTGACCCACAGCTCGAGGTCTAACGTGTAGTCCTGCGCCGTGTTGCGCGCCTCGGAGCGGGCGCGGCCCAACCGCACGATGACGAGGTTTTCGTCGGGGACAACGATGATGTACTGCCCCAGGATGCCGCGGCAGTAGGGCATCGTATGGCCGCGGAGGTTGGCGACCCAAAACTGGTAGCCGTAGAACGTGCAGGGCCGGCCGTCGAACAGGAGGTAGTCGGCGGGCGTCGTGGCGGCGTGGATGTAGGCCGAATCGATGAGCGGCACGCCGTTCCAGCGGCCGTGTTGCAGTATCAGCTGGCCGATGCGGGCGAAGTCGCGGGCGTTGCTGTTGAAACAGCAGAACGCCTTTTCAACGCCCTGGTCGTCGGTGGACCAAAGGGCGTCCTCCTCGGCGCCGAGCGGCCGCCACAGTTTTTCGGAAGCGTAGTCGGAGAGCGGACGCCCCACGGCCGAAGTCAGCACCATAGCCAACAGCTGCGTCACGCCGCTTTGGTATTCGAAATGCACGCCGGGCTTTTCCTTGAACCGCGTGCGGTAGAGGATGGCCGCGAGGTCGCCGCCGTAGTAGATCTGCGTGGTGGGTGAAAAGAGCGAGGCGGACGACTCGTTCCAGCGGAAGCCCGCGCTCATCGTCAACAGGTCGCGGATGCGGAGCGGCTCCGACTGCCACGCCCAGTCGCCGGGCAGGAAATCGGCCACCGGCTGTTCCACGCTTTGTATATACCCGTCGCCGATGGCGCAGCCCACGAGCAACGACACCACGCTTTTGGCCATCGAGAACGAATTGCTCCAAAGCGTGTCGGCATAGCCGTCCCAATACTGTTCCAGCACGATTTCGCCGTCCTTGACCACAAGGTAGGCCACGGTTTCGTATCCGGCGAAGGCCGCCTCCACCGAGTCGGGGATGCGGGTCGCCGCCACGCCGGGCGCGTAGGGCCACGGCTGCGGGTCGCCGGCGGCCACGATGGCGCGGCCGAACAGCGGATATTGGTCTATCTTGGGCATCCGGTAGCGCAGGGCCGGCCGGATGTAGTCGAAACGCGGCACGGCCGAAAGCACGATGGCCACCGCCGCCAACGCGAGGGCCACGATTATCCAAAAGCGTTTCTTCATGACGATCTATTACTGCCGGTGGCCGTCCCGCAACAGGTCGTTGACGGTCTTGACGGGCGTAAACACCTGTATCGGTTCTTCGACGAAAAGCGTAATCCAGTCGGCCATCGCGCCGTTCCAAAGGCCCGGCAGCTCCATCGCCTTGATGTCCGTGCCCTTGACCGACTTGTGCGCGATAAAGGCCGTCATCGGGTCAACGAAGTCCCGCAGGTCGAACTTGCGGCCCGTATAGTCGCGGACGCTGCACACCAAATCGACGGGGTTGAAGTGCGTGGAAGCGCGGAAAATGGCCTCCTGCTCGGCGTTCTCGTGGTCGATTTGCGACGACTCCACGATTTGCAGGCTCTCGAGCGGCCACAGCCGCAAGCCGCCGAAAGGCGCATCGTCGGGTTCTTCGGGGGCTTCGAACGTGCGCACGCGCGACACCCAAAACGGCCCGCCGCCGGGTTCGCCCTCGTTGCGCACCATGCCGCACACGCGCATGGGCCGGTTCAGCACCGCGAACAGGTAACGCGCGCGGAGCGCCAACGGCCAGTCCAACACCTCATCGCTCAGCCGGATTTGCAGTTCCTCCCGCGCGAAGTCGAGCCACTGGCCCCACGGCCATTCTTCCGACGGCTGCCCCGAAGAGAGCTGCCGCAGGATGGCGAACGTCCTGTCGCGTTTCTCCAACAGCAACCCCGCCAAGGCCTCCTTGTAGGTCAGCGTCTCGGAGCGCTTGGTGTCTATGCTGATGTTGTCGATGTTCTTGATGAAAACCATGTCGGCGTCGAGGTCGTTCAGGTTCTCTATCAGCGCGCCGTGGCCGCCCGGACGGAAGACGATGCGTCCCTGTCCGTCACGGTATATATCATTGTCGGCCGTCACGGCCACCGTGTCGGTCGAAGGCTTCTGCACCGAATAGGCCACATGATAGCGCAGGCCGTATTTTTTCTCGTATTTGGGCTGAACCGCCGCCACCTTCTTCAAGAACAAGTCCTTGTGCTCTTCCGAAATCGTGAAGTGCAGCCAGCATTCGCCCTCGCCCGCCGCATACTGCGCCCCCTCGGCGAAATGCTCCTCCATAGCCGTGACGGCCCCGTCGGCATAAGCGTGGAACAACAGCAAGGCTTTGGGCAGCCGGCCGTAGCCCATGCCCGTTTCGAGCAAGGTCTCCAACACGGGCAGATAGTTGCGCTCGCGCACGGCCGTGTCGAGGTCGAGCCCCGCCCCCGCCTGCAGGCTGGCTTTGAGTTCGGCGTAGAACGGGAACTGCGGCAGGTGGTCGAAGAACGTCTGCGCGGCCTTGTCCAAAGGCGCGTTAGGCGTGGCGTTGTCCTTGAGTTGGTTATACAAGGCGTACAGGTCTTTGAACATACGCGTGGCCGCGCCCGAGGCCGGCACGAACTTCACGATGCGGGCGCCGTCCTTTTTACGGTAGGCCTGATAAGCCGTCCGCAGGTCTTCGACGCGCGCGGGCGTCAGCGTCAGAATGCCGTTGTCCGCCGTGGCGCAGGCCGTCAGATCCGCCGCCGGAAAGCCCTCCTCGAATTGCATCAACTGCGTCTTGAATACGTCCAGCGAAATCCCTTTCGCCTTCAGCTGCTCCAAGTCCTTGCCCGATAATTTGTTCTTTTCCATAACGCTTGTATTTATGACGCGGCTCCCGCGCCGTTATTGAAAACCCCGTCCCAACGGCTGTCGGAACGGGGCTTCCTTATTTCCGACTTTCAGCCGTTATTTTTTCAACGCGGCCGTCAGCGCCGGCACGATTTTGTGCAGGTCGCCCACAATACCCATGTCGGCCACCTCGAAAATCGGCGCGAACTTGTCTTTGTTCACGGCAATGATCAGGTCGGCGCCTTCCATACCGGCCAAGTGCTGAATCGCACCCGAGATACCCAGGGCGAAATACAGGTCGGGACGGACGGTCTTGCCCGTCTGACCCACCTGGCGCGCGTGTTCCGTCACGCCGGCATCCACCATCGCACGCGAAGAGGACACCTCGCCGCCCAGCACCTGCGCCAAGGCTTCGAGCTTCTTGAAGCCCTCGGCCGAGCCGACGCCGCGGCCACCGGACACCAACACCTTGGCCGCCGTAATATCCACGAGGTTCTTCTGTTCCTTGACCACCTTCTCCACTTTGACGCGGAACTTGCTGCGGTCGAAGTTGACCTTGAAATCCTCCACCGTACCCTTGCGGGCGGCGTCGGCGGGCTTGGCCATCATAACGCCGGGGCGTACCGTGGACATCTGCGGACGGTGGTCGGTACACATAATCGTGGCCAACAGGTTGCCGCCGAAAGCGGGACGGGTCATCATCAGGTGACGCGTCTCGGCTTCGATATCCAGTTCCGTGCAGTCGGCCGTCAGACCCGTCTGCATACGCGCCGCCAGACGCGGCCCCAAGTCGCGGCCAATCGTCGTGGCGCCCAACAGCAGGATGCCCGGTTTTTTGGCATCCACCACGGCCTTGATGGCCTGCGCATAGGGTTCAGTCGTATATACATCCAAAGACGGATCGTCCACCAAAAGCACCTCATCCGCGCCGTGCGCAATGAGCGTGGCGGCCAAATCCTTGATGCCCGAACCGAGCAACACCGCGCAGACCTTTTCGTTCAAAGCGTCGGCCAAATCGCGGGCCTTGCCCAGCAATTCGAGGGCCACATTCTGTATCTTGCCTTCGCGTTGTTCGGCAAACACATATACGTTCTTGTAATCGGCAATATTCATCGTGCTTCCCTCCTTAAATGATGTATTTTTCTTTCAGTTTATTGATAATGAGCTCGACGGCTTCTTTCTCGTCCACCTCGAACACCTTGCCGGCGGCCTTGGCGCCCTTCGTGAACGACTTTTTAACCTTGGTCGGCGAGCCGCTCAGACCGAGTTCGGAAGGATCGACCTTGATTTTGTCGGCCGTCCACACTTCCACTTCCTTGCCGTAAGCGTCGCAGATGCCGCCCACCGTCATGTAGCGCGCCTTGTTGGCCGAAGCCAGCACGGTGAGCAGACAGGGCGTATCCACCTTGCAAACCTGATAGCCTTCTTCGGTCTGCTTGCGCACGGTCAGCGTCTTCTTGCCGTCGTATTCCAAGCCTTCCACGTAGCTGATCTGCGGCAGGTCGAGCCATTCGGCGATTTCGGGCCCCACTTGCGCCGTGTCGCCGTCGATGGCCTGACGGCCCGCGATAATCAGGTCGTATTCCAATTCCTTCAACGCGCCGGCCAAAGCCTTGGACGTGGCCAACGTATCGGCGCCCGCAAACTTGCGGTCGGTCAGCAGAATGGCGCGGTCGGCACCCATCGCCATGGCTTCGCGCAGGATGTCGTCGGCTTGGGGCGGGCCCATCGTGATGACCGTCACCTCGGCGCCATACTGGTCTTTAAGCTGCAACGCGTATTCCAAACCGCCCTTGTCGTCCGGGTTCATGATGCTGGGCACGCCGTCTCTTATCAGCGTTCCCGTTACCGGATCCAACTTGATTTCGGTGGTATCCGGCACCTGTTTGATACAAACTATAATTTTCATAATTTCCGTTTCTCGTTTTGATTTGCAATCCCCTTATTTCAACAGATTGGCGGAGATGACCATGCGCTGTACCTCGGACGTACCTTCGTAAATCTCGGTAATCTTGGCATCGCGCATCATGCGTTCCACCGGATATTCGCGCGTATAGCCGTAGCCGCCGTGCAGCTGCACCGCCTTCGTCGTCACTTCCATCGACGTTTCGGCCGCGAACAGCTTGGCCATGGCCGCATCGGCCGAATAAGGCAGCTTCATGTCTTTCTTGTAGGCCGCGCTGCGCACCAACAGACGCGCCGCCTCCACCTTGGTCTTCATGTCGGCCAGCTGGAACTGCGTGTTCTGGAACTGCGCGATCGCCCGCTTGAACTGCTTGCGTTCTTTGGTGTACTTGACGGTTTCGTCCAGCGCACCCTGCGCGATGCCGAGCGCCTGCGAGGCAATCCCGATACGGCCGCCGTCGAGCGTCTTCATCGCGATGCCGAAGCCGCCGCCGATTTTGCCGAGCACCTGGTCTTTGGAAACGCGCACGTCTTCAAAAATCAATTCGCAGGTGGCCGAACCGCGGATACCCATCTTCAACTCCTTCTTGCCGATGCTGAAGCCCTTCATGCCCTTTTCGAGGATGAAGGCCGTGATGCCCTTCGTGCCGAGGCTCTTGTCGGTCATGGCGAAGATGATGAACACGTTGGCGTATTCGGCGTTGGTGATGAAAATCTTGGTGCCGTTGATGATATAGCCGTCGCCGTCCGGCGTGGCGATGGTCTGCTGGGCCGAGGCGTCGGTACCGGCGTTGGGTTCGGTGAGGCCGAACGCGCCGAGCCACTCGCCCGAAGCCAGTTTAGGCAGATATTTCTTTTTCTGTTCTTCCGTGCCGTGCTCCATAATGGGGGCCACGCAGAGCGAGGTGTGCGCGGAAACGATGACGCCCGTCGTGGCGCAGACGCGGGAGAGTTCCTCCACGGCCATCGTGTACATTTGGTTCGTGGAACCGGCACCGCCGTATTCTTTGGGGACGGGGATACCCATGAGGCCGATTTTGGCCATTTTCCCGACCGTCTCCAGCGGGAAACGTTCCTGCTCGTCCACTTCCGCAGCCAAGGGCTTCACCTCTTTTTCGGCGAACTCCCGAATCATCTGCAGGAAGAGCTTTTCTTGTTTGGTTAAGCTAAAATCCATATT
>CAMWIS010000092.1 GCA_947174375.1 uncultured Bacteroidales bacterium | reverse complement strand
GGTAGATAAAAAACAGCCCCTATGGACGGCGTTAAAATTATCGAAATCAAGAAGAGCGTCTTCGAGTGCAACGACAAGGATGCCGACGCGCTCCGCCAAGAGTTGAAAGCGAAAGGCGTGTTCCTGCTCAACCTCATGTCTTCGCCCGGCAGCGGCAAGACCTCGACGCTCATCCGCACCATCAACCTCATTAAAGACCGATTGCGTCTGGCCGTTATGGAGGCGGACATCGACAGCGATGTGGATGCCGTCAAAATCAAAGCGGCCACCGGCGTGGAATCCATCCAACTCCATACGGGCGGTATGTGCCACTTGGACGCGGAGATGACGCGCCAGGGCCTGGACGGCTTGAACCTGCAAGCCCTTGACCTGGCCATTCTCGAAAACGTGGGCAACCTCGTCTGCCCGGCCGAGTTTGATACGGGCAGCTGCCGGAACGCGATGATCCTGTCCGTGCCCGAGGGCGACGACAAGCCGCTGAAATACCCGCTCATGTTCTCCATCTGCGACCTCGTGCTCATCAACAAGATAGACGTATTGTCCTGCTTCGACTTCGACTTGGAGAGATGCAAGCAAAACATCCTGAGCCGCAACCCCAACGCCCGCATCCTCCCCATCAGCGCCAAGACCGGCGAGGGCGTGGACGCTTTCGCGCAATGGCTCATCGACGAAGTGCGACAATGGAAAGCCGTTTGACCCGACGCTAAAAACAGACCGCTATGCCTGAAATGTCCCAAAAATTCACCCCCAAGCACATGGGGGATGCGAACCCGCATCCCAAGCTGCTGAAATTCGCCCGCATGGTCACCGACCGGGTGCACGGCAAAATCAAAGGCATTACGACCAACGACCCCGAATACTGGGGGCTGGCGTGTATCTTCGAGGACGAGATGGACGCCCAAACCCGCGAAAGCGCGTTGGACTTGCTGTTGGACGTCATCTCCCAAAAGCCCATGCGCGTGCGTGAGCACCGCCCCTACCCGCTGCTCGTGGCATGGAACCGCAAGAAACACTATACGGCAACGGACGAAGCGTTTGACGCGCTGTTGGACAAACTCGCCTTTTTGGGGATGCTGGAATACGACTACGGCGACAAATACACGGCCGACGGCCCGGTGCCGGGCACGACCTATGGCCGCGAAGACCGGGAGTACTGGGTGCCGCTGTTCGTGCCGGGCTCGGCGGAATATACGAACATGAACACCGAACTCATGGACAGGCATCCGGAGTTGGCGATGTTCTTTGAACGGATGACGTTCCTGCCGCTGGAGAAAATAACGCCCATGATTCCGGAGGGCGGCGCGGGCATCGGGATGCACGTCATTCCCGTGGAAAAGGCCATTTCGATGGAGAACCAGTCGGTGGATATCGAACATATCTCCTATTGGCTCAAACGTTACGAAGGCCATATCGGCGCCTCGATCTGTTCGTGCCGCTACGGCCGCAAGCAACTCGACGAGGGCTGCGCGGACGACTACCGCGACTGGTGCATCGCCGTGGGCGACATGGCCGACTACTGCCGCGAGACGGGACGCGGCCGGTCGATTACCTACGACGAGGCGATGGACATCCTGCACCGCGCCGAAGAAAACGGCTATGTGCATCAGATTACGAACGTGGACGGCGAAGGCAAGATTTTCGCCATTTGCAACTGCAACGTCAAAATCTGCAACGCCTTGCGCACGTCCCAACTCTTCAATACGCCCAACCTGTCGCGCAGCGCCTATGTGGCGGAAGTGGACAAGACGAACTGCGTGGCCTGCGGCCGCTGCGTGGAATACTGTCCGGCCGGCGCGGTGAAGCTGGGTCAGAAACTCTGCACGTCGCAGGGCGAAATCGAATACCCCAAGCAGCAACTGCCCGACGCCGCCAAGTGGGGCCCGGAGAAATGGGACGAGGACTACCGCGACAAGAACCGCATCAACTGCTACCCCACGGGCACGGCGCCGTGCAAGACGGCCTGCCCCGCCCACATCGCCGTACAGGGCTATCTCAAAAAGGCGGCCGAGGGCAAATACCGGGAAGCCCTGGAACTCATCAAGCGGGAGAACCCCTTCCCCGCCGTCTGCGGCCGCATCTGCAACCGCCGTTGCGAGGACGCTTGCACGCGCGGCACGGTTGACAAGCCCGTGGCCATCGACGCCGTCAAGAAATTCATCGCCGAACAAGACCTCAAAGCCGAAACGCGCTTTGTGCCCGATATCGTGGTGGCCTCCAACCGCGGCCGCTGGCAAGAGAAAATCGCCATCATCGGCGGCGGGCCGGCCGGCCTCTCGTGCGCCTACTACCTGGCCACCTTAGGCTACTATCCGACGGTCTTCGAAAAGAACGCGGAGCCGGGCGGGATGCTGCGCTACGGCGTGCCGGCCTACAAGCTCGAAAAGGACGTCATCGCGGCCGAAATCGACATCATGCGCGAAATAGGCGTGGAAATCCGCACGGGCGTGGAAGTGGGCAAGGACATCACGCTGGCCCAGTTGCGCGAACAGGGCTACAAGGGCTTCTATGTGGCGGTGGGCTGCCAGGGCGGCCGCCTGCCGGGCATCGCGGGCGAAAACCTGCCGGGCGTGACCACGGCCATCGACTTTTTGAAAGACGCCAACACCGGCGGCCGTAAAATCAGCGGCAAGGTGGTGGTCGTAGGCGGCGGCAACGTGGCCATCGACGCGGCCCGTGTGGCCAAACGCGGCGGCGCTTCCGAGGTGACGATGCTGTCGCTGGAAGACGAAGCTTCGATGCCGGCCTCCAACGAAGAAAAGGCCGAGGCCCGCGCCGACGGCGTGGACATCCGTCCGGGCTGGGGCCCCAAGGAAGTGTTGGGCAGCGAAAAAGCCAACGGCATCGTCTTCAAGAAATGCGTATCCGTATTCGACGGACAGGGTCGGTTCGCGCCGAAATATGACGAGAACGAATTAATGACGCTGGATGCCGACCTCGTGATTTTCGCCATCGGGCAGAGGCTTGTCCTCAATGACTTGCTCAAGGGCAGCCAAGTGGCCTACGCCAAAAACGGTTATCCTTTGGCCGACGCGCTCACCTATCAGACCGCCGAAGCCGACATCTTTGTGGGCGGCGACTGCCTGACCGGGCCCAAGTTCGCCATCGACGCCATCGCCTCCGGCAAGGAAGCCGCCGAGTCGCTGCACCGCTTCGTACAGCGCGGCCACATGACCATCGGCCGCAACCGCCGCGACTTTATCGAACTCAACAAGCAGGACATCGCGCTGCCGTCTTACGACAACGGCGCGCGTCAGGAAGAGGGCGTGGCGTCGCAGGGCGACCCGTTCCGCGAATACCACCAGACGCTGACCGAAGAACAGGTGCGCCAGGAGACCGCCCGCTGCTTAGGCTGCGGCGCCTCCGTCGTGGATCAGAACCGCTGCATCGGTTGCGGCCTGTGCACAACCAAGTGCGCGTTCGACGCCATCCACCTGATTCGGACGCACCCCAACGCGAGCAAGATGGTGACCTCGGAGGACAAATTCAGCGCCATCCTGCCCTACACGATTAAGCGCGGCTTGAAGATATTGGTCAAAAAGAAAGACTGATGCACGAACTGGGAATCGTCTTCTACATCATCAAGGACGTGAAAAAGGTGGCCGAGGAGAACGCGGTCAAGCACGTGGCCAAGGTGGTGATGAACATCGGGGAGGTTTCCACCGTGGTGCCGGACTATCTGACCGACTGCTGGCGCTGGGCGGCCGACAAGGAGGACTTGTTGCGCGGCTGCGAACTGGAGGTGATTACGACCGAAGCCGTGACCCAGTGCGGCGGCTGCGGCAAGACCTACGCCACGGTGCAACATGGCCGCACCTGCCCCCACTGCCAGAGCGGGGACACCTGGCTGCTGACGGGCAACGAAGTAGAAATAAAAGAAATAGTAGTAAGTTAAAACCTGAATATCATGTGCTGTTTTATCGTACCCCTTGTACAGGCGGCCGCCACGACCGCCTACCGCAAACGCCACGCGGACGCCATCCGGGCCTCCGTCTCGGTCAAACACGAGGTGCCGGCTTTGGAAAAGATGCTGTGGGGCGGCTCGGTCATGCTCATCGTTGACCATATCGTCAACGGCGAACTCATGTGGAAGTTCCCGTTCTTCAGCGCCTTGGCCACCGAGGGCGTCGGCGCGTTCCTGCACGAATTGGTCTGCGTGGGGCTTCCCATGTCGGCGACCCTGACGCTCGTGTGGTCGGTCTATGCGCTCCTCAAAACACGGAAACGCAGCGCCTTGGCCTAAACCATCAGCAAAAACAAAATTCATTCATATTAACTAAAAACATCTTATTATGTTATTTCATGTTTATGGGAGCATGGCCGTCTATCAATGGATAGCCCTGTTCGCGGTTCTGGCAGGCTTGATCCTGATCAATGAATTCGCAAGAAAAACCAAATTCGGCGGCATGGTGACGTTCTTCGCCGTGCCCCTGCTGTTGACGGCCTATTTCGTGGCCATCTACGTGGGTGCCGCCATGGGTGCCGAATGGGCGTTGAAAAACCAGACCTATCTGTACATGAACGGCTGGTTCCACTACGCCAAACTGTATGCGGCTTTGGCGGGCTGTATCGGCTTTATGATGATCAAGTACGGCTGGGGCATCGGCAAACAGCACTGGTTCAAGCCGTTCCCGTTCGTCATCGTGGCCATCAACATCCTTATCGCCGTGGTGTCCGACTTCGAGACGGCCTACAAGGGCTGGTACACGTGGTTCCTCTCGCCCGAACAGGTTTGGCTGTACGGCGGCTGGCACAACATCATGAACGGCGTGGCCGGTCTGCTCAACATCTTCTGTATGACGGCCTGGTGGAGCGTTTATTCGTCCAAAGACAAGACCGATATGCTGTGGCCGGATATGACGTGGGTGTTCATCGTGGTTTATGACATCTGGAACTTCGCCTACACCTACAACTGCCTGCCCACGCACTCGTGGTTCTGCGGTATCGCGCTGCTGTTGGCGCCCACGATCGCGGCCCTGTGCTGGAACCGCGGCGGCTGGATTCAGAACCGCGCCTTCACGTTGACCATCTGGTGTATGTTCGCCCAGGTATATCCGCTCTTCCAGTGCATCCTGCCCGACGGCACCGCGATGTCGAAATGGGTTACACTCCCCACGCTGTATGCCGACGGCACGCTCAACGGCATTGAGGCCGGTGGTTGCGCCAACGCCGACCCGACGGCCATGACCGTCGTCAGCGCGCTCGCCCTGGTGACCAACGCCATCGCGCTCGGCTACATCATCTACGTATCGAAGAAACGTCACATCAATCCTTACAAGGAAGACGTCTTCGTCAACCAGAAGTACTACAAAGACGCCGCCAAGCGCATCGCCGCCTAAGCCCCGTCTTGGCTATGACACGGAAGCGGGTGGACCGAACGGTTCGCCCGCTTTTGTTTTGAGAAGAGGCATATTATTCGGCAAATTGGCATAAATGCCGTAACTTTGTGTAACCACGGCAAAAATCAAGCAAACCATGCTCGCATACACGTATATCGAAAAGGGGAAGTTCGCGTTGAGGGAGAAGCCCAAGCCCGTTATTGAGGACGCGCAGGACGCCATCGTGCGCGTGACGCTCGGTAGCATCTGTTCGAGCGACCTACACATCAAGCACGGCAGCGTGCCGCGCACCGTGCCCGGCATCACCGTCGGCCACGAGATGGTGGGCGTGGTGGAGGCCGTGGGCCCCGCCGTCACCGCCGTCAAACCCGGCGACCGCGTGACGGTGAACGTGGAGACGTTCTGCGGCGAGTGCTTCTTCTGCCGCCACGGCTATGTGAACAACTGCACGTCGCCCCACGGCGGCTGGGCCTTGGGCTGCCGCATCGACGGCGGACAGGCCGAATACGTGCGCGTGCCGCTGGCCAACCAGGGGCTGAACCGCATCCCCGACACGGTGAGCGACGAGCAGGCCCTGTTTGTGGGCGACATCCTCGCCACCGGCTACTGGGCCGCGCGGATTTCCGACCTCACGCCCGACGACACGGTGCTCATTATCGGCGCCGGCCCCACGGGACTCTGCACGTTGCTGTGCGCCCGCCTCAAAGCCCCCAAACGTATCATCGTCTGCGAGCGGGACGAGGCGCGCCGCGCGTTTGTGAAGGCGCATTATCCGGACGTGTTGGTGACCGCGCCCGAGACCTGCCGGGCCTTTGTGGCGCAGCATAGCGACCACGGCGGCGCGGACGTGGTTTTGGAAGTGGCCGGCGCCGAAGATACCCTTACCCTCGCCTGGCAATGCGCCCGTCCGAACGCCATCGTGACGGTGGTGGCGCTGTACGACCGCCCGCAGGTGTTGCCCCTGCCCGATATGTACGGCAAGAACCTGACGTTCAAGACCGGCGGCGTGGACGGCTGCGACTGCGCCGAGATCCTGCGCCTGATTGCGGCCGGCCGCCTCGACACCACGCCCCTCATCACCCACCG
>CAMWIS010000091.1 GCA_947174375.1 uncultured Bacteroidales bacterium | reverse complement strand
ATGTACTGCGCTTACGAATAGAGACGAAGGGAATACATGAATATCTTGATAGCCGGAGACGGCGAGGTGGGGTTTTATCTGGCGCGTTTGCTGTCGGTGGTGGAAGACCACAACATCGTGGTCGTCGATCCGCATAGCGATTTGTTGGAGCGTCTGGAAGCCAGCACCGACCTATTGACGATTACGGGCGACTCCTGCTCGGTGAGCGTGTTGGATCAGGCCAACGTCCGCAATATGGATTTGCTGATTTCGGTCTTGCACGAGGAGGAACCCAACCTGCTGACGTGCATCATCGGCAAGAAAATGGGCGCCAAGCGCACGATTGCGCGGGTCAATACGGTGGAAATGAACCGTGACGACCGGCGGGCGTTCTTTGCGGGCTTGGGCGTTGACCGTTGCGTGTGTCCGGAGCGTATCGCCTCCAACGAAATCGTCAACCTGTTGCAGCATTCGGGCACGGCCGAGGTGTTTAATTTCGGTCAGAACCTGTTGCGCCTCATGTCGTTGCGTATCAACGACGATGCGCCATTGGTGGGCAAGACGCTGGCCCGTATCGCCGAAGAATACCCCCATTTGGATTTCCGCGCCGTGGCCGTGCACCGCAACCGCCGCACGATTATCCCGATGGGAAACGACGCGCTCATGGCGGGCGATTTGGTCTATGTCATCGTGCGCCCCGAAAGCGCCGAGGCGTTCTTTGCGCTCACCGGCACGCACGACAAGAAAATCAACAACGTCATGATAGCGGGGGCGGGGCGTATCGGCAAGCAGACGACGCTGCGCATCGAAAAGGACATGAAGGTGAAGCTCATCGAGAAAGACCGCCGGCGTTGCGAGGAAGTGGCGGCGGACGTGTCGAGCGATACATTGATTATCAACGGCGACGCCACCGACTTGGACGTGCTGCGCGACGAGGGCATGGAGCGTATGGACGCCTTCATCGCCGTGACGGACTCCACCGAAACCAACATCATGGCCTGCCTCTACGCCAAGAAAGCCGGCGTGCATACGACCATCGCGCTCGTGGAGAACATCGACTACATCGACTTGGCGCAGACCGTGGGCGTGGATACGATTATCAACAAGAAACTCATTACGGCCAGCTATATCGCGCGTTTTACGATGAATGCGGAGGTGGAGTCGTCGAAGGTGCTCAGCGGCGTGGATGCCGAGGTGCTGGAATTCGTCGTCAAGCCGGACGCCAAGGTCACGCGCCGCGCCATCAAGCATCTGCATCTGCCGGAGGGCAGCATCATCGGCGGCGTGATACGCGGCACGCAGAGTTTCATAGCCGTGGGCGATTTCCGCATCGAGGCCGGCGACCGCGTCGTCGTGTTCGCCGAACCTTATGCCGTGCGTAAGTTGCCGGGTTTGTTCAATTAAGCATCGGGATGAAGAACAAGAGTACCGCCATCATCGTCAAGTTGCTCTGTCTCCTGCTGGGGATGGTCGGCGTCATGATGATGCTGCCGTTCCTGTGGGCGTGGTTCACGCACGAGACGGCCTGCGCCACGCGGCCGGTGTTCGGCGGCTTGGCGCTCTTGGGCATCCTCATCGGGCTCTCGTCACGGTATATGCGGCGGGTATGGCGGCATACGGCCGCGTTCCGCGTGCGCGACGGCTTCCTGACCGTGGTGCTGGCGTGGCTCGTCATGGCGGTGTTCTCGGCCCTGCCGTATTATCTGACGGGGCTGACCGACAGTTTTGCCGATGCGTTCTACGAAAGCGTTTCCGGTTTCACGACCACGGGGTCTTCGGTCTTTCAAGACCCGTCGCTCCTGCCGGAGAGCGTCTTGCTGTGGCGTGCGCTCACGCAGTGGATAGGCGGCTTGGGCATCATCATCTTCATGATTGCGGCCCTGCCCGCCATGGGCTTAGCCGGCTACGCGCTGTTCGCGGCCGAAATGACGGGCTCGATGGATCACCGTTCCCAGCCCCGCCTCAAAGACACGGCCAAAATCATCTGCGCGGTATATATTATCTTGACGTTCGCGGAAACGGTTCTGCTCGGTTTGGCGGGGATGTCGTTCCACGACGCCTGTTGTCACGCGCTATCGACGGTGGCCACGGGCGGTTTCTCCACCTATCCGGACAGCCTGGTTTCGGCCACGCCGCTCGTGCAGTACATCGTGTTGCTGTTCATGTTCCTGTCGGGCATCAACTACATGATGTATTATTTCATGATTAAGAAACAGTTTACGCGTGTGGCGCGCGACGAGGAACTGCGTGCCTACGGCATATATATGCTCGTGCTCTGCCTGTTGGCGTCGGTGGCGCTGTATCTGTCCACTTCGGGCAAACTGGAAGCGGAGGAAGCCTTCCGCCTGGCCGCGTTCCAATGCGTTTCCATCGGCACCACGACGGGTTTCGTCAGCTCGGATTTCTCGCTGTGGCCGGCGGGCCTGCAATGGGTGCTGTTGGGGCTCATGGTCGTGGGCGCGTGCTCCGGCTCCTCGACGGGCGCCATGAAGCTCTCGCGCTTTGTGCTGATGTTCAAGAACACGTTGCTGGAGTTCAAGCGGGCCGCCCATCCGCGGGCGGTGTTGCCGCTCAAATACAACGGCCGCGTGTTGGGGCAGGAAGTCATACGGCAGGTGCTGGCGTTCTTCTTCCTCTACGTGCTGGTGGGCATGGTGGGGGCCGTGTGCTTCGCGTTCTGCGGCTTCGACCTCGTGACCTCGTTCGCCATCTCGTTTTCGAGCATGAGCAACATAGGCCCGGTAACGGGGCAGGTATGCAGCCTGTGCGCGGTGACGGACTATCCGGCCATCGCCAAATGGCTTTCGATGTGGCTGATGCTCGTAGGGCGTTTGGGCCTGTTTACGGTGTTGCTCATCGGGATGCCGTCGTTTTGGAAAAATAAGTAAAACAGTAGCGTTATGGATATGGAGTTGGATGAATGGTTTGAGCCGGTGGATGTGCCCGTTGGCGGCGACTGGCAAGGCGTGGTAGAAGTATATACGCAAGAGGCGGGCTTCCCCGATTTGTTAGGGAAACGGATCGGCATTTTCAGCGTGGCCGAGAGCCGCGGCGAGAACGGCGGTCAGGCCTGCGACGGCGCGGACAGGGTGCGCGCTTGCTTTTACCGGCTGCACCCGCACGCTTTTTACGGCAAGATCGTTGACTTGGGCCGGCTGCGGCCGGGGCAGCGCGTCGAAGACACGTATGCGGCCGTGGAGGAAGTCTGCTACCGCCTGCTGTTGCAGGGCACGCTGGTGGTGGTGATCGGCGGCTCGCAGGATGTGACCTATGCCATGAGCCGTGCCTACGCGCGTATGCGGCAGGCCATCACGTTGCTCACGGTTGATTCGGGCTTCGACCTCGGTTCGCCCGAAGGGCCGATTGGCAACAAGTCGTATATGGGGCGCGTGGTCACGCAGTCGCCCAACCATATCTTCAACTATATCAACCTCGGCAACCAGGTCTATCTGAACGACGCGGCCGCCTTCGACCTTATGGAACGCCTGCAGTTCGACGACTACCGCTTCGGGCTGTTGCACGGCAGCATCGAGGAAGCGGAGCCCGCCTTGCGCGGGGCCGACTGCGTGAGCGTCGATATGGCGGCGGTTCGCAAGGCCGACGCGCCCGGCAACGCCTATGCGTTCCCCACCGGCTTTTCGGCCGAGGAAATCTGCCAGCTCATGCGCTATGCCGGCACCAGCTATCAGGTGTCGTCGGTGGGCTTTTTCGACTACCACCCGGCCTGCGACCCCGATGGCCGTTCGGCCATGTTGCAGGCGCAGATGCTGTGGTGCTTCATCGAGGGTGTGGAATACCGCATCAACGACCACCCGCTGGAAGGGCAATACGAATACAAGGTATATAAGGTTATGGGCGAAGGCGACGAGCCGGACGTGGAGTTCTACAAGTGCAAGCAGACCGACCGCTGGTGGGTGCTTTTGCCGTGTACGGAAGAACAAAAGCAGCGTTACGGCCGTCATTATTTCATCCCGTGCACCTACAAAGACTATGAACAGGCCGTGGAGGGCAGCAAGCCCGAACGCTGGTGGCGGGCCTATCGTCGTATAAAATAAACTAAATCTATATATCACTATGAAAAAACAATGGATGTTGTGGGCGATGGCGGCTCTGATCGCGGCGCCCGGACTGGGTAACGCCCAGAAGAAGAAAACCGACGACAAGAAGGGCGCTTACGTCTTTACGGTAAAGAAAGAAGCCCCCGTTACGCCGGTCAAAGACCAATACCGTTCCGGTACCTGCTGGAGCTTTTCGGCGGTTTCGTTCTTGGAATCGGAATTGCTGCGCATGGGCAAGGGCGAATTCGACCTGTCGGATATGTATCCTGTATATATCTGCTATGTAAAGAAAGGCGATAAATACGTGCGTATGCACGGCGACGCTTATTTCCCGACGGGCGGCGCGAGCAACGACGTGGTGGATGTTCTGGAAACGCACGGCATTGTGCCGGAAGAAGTGTTCGCGGGCCTCAACTACGGCACCGACAAGCACGACCACAGCGAATTGGACCGTGTGCTGAAAGGTTATCTGGATGCGGTGGTCGGCGGCAAAGCCTTGACGCCGGCTTGGCGCAACGCCTACAACGGCATCCTGGAAGCCTATTTCGGCGAAAACCCGGCGGAATTCGAATACAACGGCAAGACCTATACGCCGCGCAGC
Organism: uncultured Bacteroidales bacterium; assembly: GCA_947174375.1. Taxonomy (GTDB): domain Bacteria; phylum Bacteroidota; class Bacteroidia; order Bacteroidales; family P3; genus CAMXAS01. The sequence goes on along the minus strand of CAMWIS010000091.1, from coordinate 1,792 downwards.
TTTGCCGACGAATTGGGCTTGAAGGCCTCCGACTACGTTAAGTTGACCTCCTTCACGCACTATCCGTTCTATACCTATTATGAAATGGACGTGCCCGACAACTGGAACCACGGCATGGTGTTCAACCTGCCGTTGGATGAGTTCGAAGCCGTGGTGGATAGCGCCATCATGAAAGGTTATACGCTCGTATGGGGCGGTGACGTGAGCGAACGCGGCTTTTCGTGGAAGAACGGCGTAGCCATCGTGCCCGACGAAGAGAGCGAGGACATCAAGGGTACCGACCGCGACAAATGGGAGAGCATGTCCGACAAGGAGAAGAAAGACGCCGCCTATAAGTTCGAGAAAATCGTGCCCGAAAAGACCATCGACCAGGCCGAACGTCAGAAAGGTTATGACAACTGGAGCTCGACCGACGACCACGGGATGCACCTCGTAGGCATCGCTTACGACCAAAACGGCAACAAGTACTATAAGATCAAGAACTCCTGGAATACGTCCAACCCGTATAAGGGCTATATCTATATGTCGGAAGCGTTCTTCCGCGCCAAGACGTTGGATATCATGGTCAACAAGGAAGCGCTGCCCGAATCGGTAAAGGCGAAGATGGCCGAATAGTCTTTGTTAGACGTGGAACAAGCATTTAAGGACAGGGCCGCCGATGAGGTGGCCCTGTTTCAAAAATTGGCGCGCTATTGCGCGTATCAGGAACGCTGCCGGCAGGAAGTGCGGCTCAAGCTGACGGGCTTGGGCGTGCGGGGCGCGGCCGAGACGGCGCGTTGGATAGAGCGTCTGGAAGCCGAGGGCTTTTTGGACGAGAACCGCTTTGCCCGCGCGTATTGCCGCGGCAAGTTCCGTCAGAACCATTGGGGCCGCCGCAAAATCATCATGGGCCTGCGGGCCAAGGGCATTTCGGCCGGCGACGTGGCCGACGGCCTCTCCGAAATCGACGCCGCCGACTACGAAAGCACGGGGCGTGCCGTGTTGCAGACCAAAGGCTGGCAAACCGCCCTGAGCCGTGGCTTCGAAGCCGCCCTGCTCCGCGAGTGGGCCAAAGACCTGGCGGTGGAAGTAGGGGACGAGGACGAAGGGGAATTTGGTGGTTTGGATAATTGTTCGTAATTTTGCGAACAGAAAGATTCGGGATGACAAAATTGGAGATAACACCGGAGCAGGAGCGCTTGGCGCGATTTGCGAAAGCGATGGGGCATCCCACGCGCATAGCGATTTTGCATTTCCTTTCACAGCGCAACGAGTGTTTTTTCGGCGATATCCATGAGGTATTGCCGATAGCCAAAGCAACCGTGTCGCAACACCTCAGTGAACTGAAAGAAGCGGGGCTCATCCAGGGGACGATTGAACCGCCCAAAGTGAAGTATTGCATCAATCCGGAGAATTGGGAAGCGGCCAAGGCATTGTTTGCGCGGATGTTTGGCTGAGTTTTTTTTGATCCAATTGTTCGTAATTAGGCGAATGACTAACAATAAAAATTGACGGATATGAAGAAGATGGTGTTGGGAATAGCCCTTATGATAGGGTTGATTTCGTGCGGGCATCAGGCAGGAAAGGCCGAACAGGCGGAAACGGCGGTAACGGATGGCGTGGAAGTCCTTTATTTTCACGGGAAACAAAGATGTGCCACTTGTATCGCCATTGAGCAAAACGCGCGGGACGCGGTGGAAGCCGTGTTTGCCGATGAGGTGAAGCGGGGCCGCGTGGTTTTCAAAACCGTGGATATATACACGCCCGGTCTGTTATACACATCTGACGCTGCCGACGAATAGCCGTGTGTAGT
>CAMWIS010000090.1 GCA_947174375.1 uncultured Bacteroidales bacterium | reverse complement strand
CTGAAACAGAGCAAGCCGTAAGGGATACACTGAGCCGCCGACTGCGCGGTTTTGTGGCGGACTTGGAGGCGGCCTTGGACGGCCTCGTGGCCTGGGATTTTCTGATAGCCAAAACGGAATGGGCCGAGGCGCAACACTGCCGCTGCCCCGAAATCCTGACGGGAGCCGACGCGGACGACGCCCCCGCCCTTGCCTACACCGGCCTTTTCTACCCGCCGCTGTTCCAACAATGCCAAGCGCAGGGACGCCCCTACCAGGCCGTGGATATTGCGCTTGACCGGGACGCCTGCCTGCTGACGGGCGCCAACATGAGCGGCAAGACGATCCTTATCAAGGCGCTGGCGCTGGCGCAGACGCTGGCGCAATTCGGCTTCTTCGTGCCGGCGGCGGCCGCGCGGCTGACGCTGTTTGACGAGGTGTGCCGCATTGTGGGCGACGGACAGAACGAAAGCCGCGGCCTTTCGTCGTTCGGCGCGGAAATCCTGTCGCTGCACGAGACGTTGCAGAAACTGCGGCAGGGCCGGCGCATCCTGTTCTTGGCCGACGAACTGGCGCGGACGACGAACCCCACCGAGGGCAGCGCGATTGTGTGCGCGTTCTTCGACCTGTGGCGGCAACTGCGCACGGCGGCCTTGACGGCGGGCTTCGGCTCGGCGGCCTTGATCAGCACGCACTACGAACACGTGGATAACGCGCCGCGCCGCCTGCGCGTGAAAGGGCTCGACACGGCGCGATGGGCCGCCGCCTGCCAAGACCGGGCGGCCATACGGGCCGGCGAAGCCAACGGACAGACCGCCGACTTTTTGGCGCAACTGCAGAACTTTATGGACTACGGCGTGGAGGAGGTGCTTTCCGACTCGCCCGCCGAAATGCAGGCCTTGGACGTGGCCGCCTGCTTAGGCGTTGACGCCGACCTCATCGCCGCGGCCAAACGATACGGCCACTAAAACCGCTTGGGCATGAACGAGAAAATCGCCTATAAAATCCGAGGGAGTTATCCGAACTACTTTATGCTCAACCTCTTTGTGGAGAAGGGCGCCCGGGAGTTCGAGAAAGACCGCGAGCCGGAAGGCAACAAGCCCGGCACGATTATATACCGCTGGCCGAAAGACACGGCCGATCCCGCCGAGATTGCGCCGCGCTGGTACGATGTCTATTTTATGCTGCGGCACCGCGGCGCGGAGGCCGAGGAGTTTCTCAAACTGCTGGTTTTGGAGTCGCGCGGCGAGGCCGAAGCCGTGAAGCGGCTGCAATCCATCCGCCGCGAGTTTTACGAACAATGCCGCGCCTATGTGTCGGATCACCCGCTCATCGACACGGAATACGTGACCTCCGCCCTGTCGCCCAAGACGCATAACGTTTACGAAATCAGCCATAAGGGCGTGATGCTGACCGACCTGACGCGCACGGGCTACGCCGTGCCCGACTTCAGCCTGCTGTCGTCCAAGGTGTTTGAACAGGCCGCCCGCTTCGCCAACGCGGCGCCGGCGCAACAGGCCGAGGAGGAAGCGCGTCAGCGCACTTATCTCCGGCAAGCCGTCCGCAACCTCGAAATCATGACGGGCTGCCGGCTCGGCGCATCGGCCGCCCCGCTGATCATGGCCCTGCGCAGCACGATGCCACAATATATACCAGGCCTCATGCCCACGCTGCTCAACGTGGGCACGAACCGCACGGCCTACAAGGGGCTGTTGCGCAACCACGGCGCCCAAATGGCCACGCGCATCTATTGGAACAACCTGACCGGGCTTTATAAGATGCTGTTCAACGAGCCCGCCCCCTACGAAGCGGAGGCGCAGGCCGAAGAAATAGCGCGTCACAGCCGTCCGTCGGGCAAACAGGAACGGCAGGCCGCCCTGGAACGCCGCCAGCATTGGATTGCCGAAACGGAACGGCTCATCGAACGGCATCCCGACGGCAAACGCTATTTGGACGACGCCTTCGAACAGCTTTACGCCTATCTTAAATATATACAAAACTTCTACCGGAACAACCAAGACCTGCTCATGACGTTCATGCAGGGACGGACGGCCTACCCGTCGCTAATCCTGCAGAAGATGGTGTGGACCATCGGCAGCGAGTCGTCGTACCCGGGCGTACTGTACAGCCGCCACTCCCGCACGGGGCTCGGCGTGCAGATAGAGAGTTATCCCGACATCTTCGGCGAGGAAATCATGACCGGCAACCTCTCGCCCCAAGACTGCGAATACTTCGACCGCGCGCAAATCAAGGAGACGTTTCCGGCCGTCTATCACTTCGACCCGCTGTTGCCCAAACTGGAGAAACGGCTGGGCTCGCCCGTCACGATTGAGTTCGGCACGGAGAGCCGTCAGGGCAAGGCCGACCTGTTTGCCGTACTGCAAATCAACGAGAGTGAATTGACCGGCCGCTCGGCGCTGCTGTCGTCGGTGGCGCTGTATGAAGCCGGCATGATCGGCAAACGGCGCGTGGGCGAACTCGTGCGCCCGTACCACCGGCGGCAGATTTTCTCGGAGCGCATCGACGACAGCTCGTTGCAGACGCTCATCTTCTTTTCGAAAGGCGTGAACGTGCTGCCCCGCTCGGCGGTGTCGGCCAAACTCTGCTTCAACACGGCCGTGGCCTTGGAACTGAAACGCAAGGGCGAGAAAATCTGCCTCTGCAAAGAGCGGTTCCTGCCCGAAGACACGATTGTGCTGAGCGAGATGGACGCCATCGCGAGCATGACGCCCGCCGCCATCCACGTGGTGACGGCCTGCCGCGGCTACGGCATCCCGGCCTTCCTGAACCTGCAACAATACGGCGTCCGACTGGAAGAGAAATCGCTCGTGAACGCCGACGGCCTGCGCATCAGCGAGGGCGACGAAATAACGCTCTCCAGCAAGAACGCCACGATTTACAAGGGACGCGGCCAGTTCAAGCCGGCGCGTTTCCTGGACTACCTCAACGGCGTGCAACTCGACCTGACGCCCAAGGAGGAGGCCGTGTTCATCCGCATGAAGGAGGCCTATCGGAAATATACGGACATCGTGACCTCGATAGAGGTGCCCGACATCGTGGACTTGAACAACCTCGTCCGCCTGATCCGCACCGACATGAGCGAACACCCGGAAACGGCGCGCGCGTTCGTGAACGAATGGTTCGACAGCAACGTGGAACAATACGTGAGCCAGCTGATGGAGAGCTCGATGGGCTCGCACCAGGACCAATACCGCGTGTATGAGTTCCTCTCCACCGACCGCAAAATCACGTTCTTCGAACACGCGGACGCCTTCTGTCTGGAACGCAAACGGTCGGGGCTGGACGCGGGCTCGTTCATGCTCGGCCGCTTTTTGGCCACGCCGCAACCCATCGTGTTCTGGAGGCGCTTCTCGGGGCGCAACCTGGCGTTCATGCTCAACGAATACGTGCTGTACGAGAAGTACCTCAACGTGTTGTACGAGGTGGGCGAACAGCAAATCACGAAGGCGCGGCGGCAAATCCTTTCGGAGAACATCTCGAACATAGAGACCAAGATATATAACGTGGATCAGTTCATCAGCCTCAAACTGACGCATCCCGACTGGGCGGCGGTGGAGGAGGCGATGTGGAAACTGCACAACGTACAGCCGGAGAGCACGCTGCTGCTCAAGAAACTGACGCAGCCGTTCGGCAAACTGTTCGACTACGGCAAGCCGTGGGAACGCGCCAAACTCGAAGACGTATGCCGGCAGGAGGCCTGCGCGATGCCGGCGGAGACGGAGATTTGAGGCCGCATTAGACAAAAAACCGCATATAAAAAACCGCATTTATTAAACAGCACATATTATGAAACGATTTTGGATTTTAGGCCTGCTACTGGCGGGCGTACTGTTGCCGGCGGGCTTCGGGACGCCGGCGCGGGCCGACGAAGGGATGTGGATTCCGATGCTCTTGAACCGCAACGAAGCGGATATGCAGAGCAAGGGTCTGCAACTGAGCGCGGAGGACATCTACAGCATCAACCACAGCTCGCTCAAAGACGCCGTGGTCATGTTCGGGGGCGGCTGCACGGGCGAAGTGGTGTCGGACCGCGGCCTGCTCTTTACGAACCATCACTGCGGCTTCGGCCAGATCCAGTACCATTCGTCGCTGGAGCACGACTACCTGACGAACGGGTTTTGGGCCGCGACGGAGGCCGACGAACTGCCCTGCCCCGGCCTGAGCGTGACGTTCCTCGTGCGCATGGAGGACGTGACGGAGACCCTGCTGGGCGGATTGCCGGAAGGCCTGAGCGAGAAGGAACGCGCCGACAGCGTGCAGCAGCGGATGCAGGCGCTCAAGGAGGCCACCGAAGCCGGCACGCACTACCGCGTCCGCATCGTGCCGTTCTACTACGGCAACCAGTATTATATGTTCGTGAACGAGGTGTTTGAGGATGTGCGCTTGGTGGGGACGCCGCCCTCCAACATCGGCAAGTTCGGCGGCGACACCGACAACTGGATGTGGCCGCGCCATACGGGCGACTTCTCGGTGTTCCGCATCTACGCCGACAGCAACAACGAGCCCGCGCCGTACAGCGCGGACAACCGCCCCTACCGCCCGCGGCAGTTCTTCCCCATCAGCCTGCGGGGGCTGAACCCGGGCGACTTTACGTTTGTATTCGGCTACCCCGGCCGCACGCAGGAATACCTGTCGTCGTACGCCGTGCATCAGGTGGCCGAGGTGGAGAACCCGATCCGCATCGCGGCGCGCACGCGGCGGTTAGACGTCATCAAGGCGGCCATGAACGCCGACCCGCTGACGCGCATCCAATACGCGGCCAAGGCGGCTTCCATCGCCAACGGCTGGAAGAAATGGATTGGCGAAAGCAAGGGTATCGCGCGCCTCAAGACGGTGGAGGCGAAACAGGCGTTTGAAAAGGAATTCACGGCCTGGACGCTGACGGACGAAGGCGCGGCCTACCGCGGCGTATTGCCGGCGCTGGAAGCCGCCTACCAAGCCTTGGAGCCTTACAACGTCATGTCGGTCATGTTGCAGGAAATAGGCATGGCACCGGAACTGCTGTCGATTGCCTATGCCTACGGGCGGCTGGCGGAAGCGGCCTCGGCCGACGGCTTCAGCGACTCGGCCTGGCAAGCCGGCCTCGACGCGCTGCACAAACGCGCCGAACTGTTCTACAAGAACTACGACCCGCGGGTGGATGAGGCTATCTTCAGGACGCTGCTGGCGATGAACCACGAGGAGATGGCCGTCGAGCCCGACGCCGCCACGCAGAAAGACCTCTACGCCAAGAGCCTGTTCGTGAGCGCCGACAAGGCCGAGGCGCTGTTGAACACGCCCTACGCCAAGCGCAAGAACTTTATCAAGACCGTGGAAAACGACGTGGCCTGCAAGTACGCGCGGCTGATTTACGGCCAGTACCTCAACCAGGTGCGGCCCACCGTGGCCCGTCTCAGCGCCGACATCGACTCGCTGCAACGCCTGTATATGCAGGGGCAGATGGCGATGCAGCCGGAGCGCCGCTTCTACCCCGACGCCAACTTCACGCTGCGCGTGGCTTACGGCCAGGTCAAGGGCTTCTCGCCGGCCGACGCCGTGCACTACGCGCCCTTTACGACCATCGACGGCATCATGGCCAAGGAGAACCCCGACATCTACGACTATGTGGTGGAAGACCGACTCAAAGAGCTCTACGCCGCGCAGGACTTCGGCCCCTATGCCGACTCGGCCGGCCGGCTGCCCGTGGCGTTCATCGCCACGAACCACACCACGGGCGGCAACTCGGGTAGCCCCGTGATCAACGGCCGCGGCGAACTCATCGGGCTGAACTTCGACCGCAACTGGGAGGGCACGATGAGCGACATCCACTACGACCCGACCCAATGCCGCAACATCACGCTCGACATCCGCTACTGCCTGTTCATCATCGACAAGTTCGCGGGCGCGCAGCGGCTGATTGACGAATTGGAAATCCGGCGGTAAAAGACTTGACCTTGGGGGCCACCGTTGCCCTCACTTGAACGGAACCGCCCGGCCGATAGACTTCGGTCGGGCGTTCTCATATTCAGTTTTATCACTTACCTTTGTCATAGAATTATGGGGATCTATATCGCCAACGTTTAATACTTGAAAATATTAGAAATCAATAGCAATGACACCATCTCACGTTACATCCCGTTACGCCATAGTAGATGTTGAAGTCGGCCTGAAAGACCACAAAATTCATGACATAGGAGCCTTCCGCAATGATGGCGCTAAATTCCATGAAACTTCAAGAGAGGCATTGTTTGATTTTCTCCAAGATGTAGACTATCTCTGCGGACACAATATCATTCATCATGATGCCAAACATTTATTTCCCAAAGAGGCATCTAGATGGAAACTAGTTGATACACTTTATCTTTCTCCGCTATTGTTTCCTGAACGTCCTTACCACAAACTGGTAAAAGACGACAAACTCATTAGCGAACAAATGAATAATCCTGTAAATGACTGCATAAAAGCAGACAATCTTTTACAAGCTGA
>CAMWIS010000089.1 GCA_947174375.1 uncultured Bacteroidales bacterium | reverse complement strand
AGGTAGGATACCGTGCCCTCGGTCATGTCCTGCGCGGAGGCCGGCGCCGCCCACGGCCCCAAGGCCATGAGCCCCAGCGTCAACCCGACGCCACAGGATAACAGCCGCCGCTTTCTCATTGCGCCGCACCTTCCCCTTCCCCGGCCACCTGAGAGGCGGTCTTGCCGAACCGGCGTTGCCGTTGCTGATAGTTGACGATGGCTTCGAAAAACATCTCCTTCGTGAAGTCCGGCCACAACACCGGCGTGAAGTAAAGCTCGCTGTAGGCGATTTGCCACAGCAGGAAGTTGCTGATTCTGAGCTCGCCGCTGGTGCGGATAAGTAAATCGGGGTCGGGGATGCCCGCCGTGCAGAGGTAGTCACCGAAGCGCGCTTCGGTGATGTCGTCCGCCGCGAGTTGCCCCTCGCGCACGGCCTGCGCCATCCGCTTGGCGGCGCGCGTCAGCTCCCAGCGGGCGCCGTAGCTCAGCGCCAGAATCATATCCATGCGCGTGTTGGCTTCGGTCAGCCGCAGCGTCTCTTCCAACTCGCGGCGGACGTCGGGCGAGAGGCTGTCCGTGTCGCCGATGACGCGCAGGCGGATGCCGTGCTGCATCAACAGGCCCGTTTCTTCCTGCAACGACTTGACCAACAGGCTCATCAGCGCGTTTACCTCATCCTGCGGGCGGTTCCAGTTCTCAATCGAAAAGGCGTAGAGCGTCAGATAGCGGATGCCGGCTTCCACCGACGCTTCCGTGATGCGTCTTACCGTTTTGGCGCCCTCGATGTGGCCGGCCTGCCGTTCCAGACCGCGCGACGTCGCCCAGCGGCCGTTGCCGTCCATGATGACGGCCACGTGTCGCGGCAAGCGTTCCGGAACGATCTGATCTCTGAAAAGCATACGCCTTGGGGAGCCTTGGAGTGTTTACTAACGGTTAGAGGTTCTTGCGTTTGTAGCGGTCGATGGCGCTCGTGGAGTAAGCCGGGCATTCGTTGCGTTCGCGGCCCAACTTAATCGACACCGTCACGCCCGCGAACGAGTACCAGTCAAACGTGTTCTTGTCGCCACGCTGGGCGCCCGCGGCGTGTTTCTCCTCCGCCGGGTCGCCGAAATAAGCCGACAACGGGCCGTATTCGGTAAACAGACGGTTTTGGTCGTAATATACACCGCCTACGTCATCGATATAGTCGGAGAACGTGAGGCGCATCGTCCATTCCACGCCGATGGCTACGCGCGGCGAGATGCTGTAGCGGAAACCGATACCGAACGGGATGGCGAACTGGGTGAGCGAATAGTTCTTGACATCCTCGCTCAGCCCCTGCCCTTCCGTATGCAACGGCTGCAAGGCCACCCATTCCGTGCGGTCGTTCGCCGGGTTGAAGTAATAGCCCTTGGGGTTGTGGAAGCAGACGGCCACCCCCGCGGTGAGGTAAGGCGTAAACTTGTATTGACGTTCACTACCGATAAAGAAATTCAGGAAGTTGACCTCGATCGTCGCGCCCACGTCAAACAAATCATTGCGGAAATTGAGGTTGCGCGGGTTACCGAAATGCTTGTCGTCGGCCTGGATGCGCCCGTAGGTCACGCCTAAGCGGAACGCCCAGCGCGTGTCGATATTATAGCGGTAATACAGCCCACCCGCCCAGCGGGTTTGGGAAAAAAGTCCTTTCGGATTGATATCGCCCAAATAAAAAGCGCCCCCGGCCAGTACGCCGATTTCCGAACGTTGCGCCACCGCAACAGCAGACGTCATCATCCACAGGCACAACGTCATAAGACCTGTCACAAACAGTCTCTTCATGGTATTGGAATTAAGGGTGAAAAATTACACCACACTATCTTGCAAAGATAGCAAAAACCGAGCGCAAAAGCAAATAGCCCTATTGCTGACGACGGCCATCGGCACCCCACATCAACTTCTGCCGTAAGGTCGTGAAAAATGAATGCGGCCGCAAACGCAAGGTGGTCAATTTGAAATCGGCCTGACGGATGCGGAAACGCAACGGGCCGTTCAGACTGCGGATATCGGAATCGAGCGAAAGCCGGAAATCGCCCGTATGCGTGACTTCGACCTCCAACGGCTCGGCGCAGGGAAGCAATACCGGCCTAACGGTCAGCGTATGGGACGCAATGGGTGTAATGAGGAAGGCTTCCATTTCCGGCGACAGAATGGGCCCGCCGCAACTGAGCGAGTAAGCCGTTGACCCCGTGGCCGTGGCGAAAATGACGCCGTCGCCATGATATACATTCAACAGTTGCCCGCCTACCCGCACCTGCACGGAAACCAGCGACACCGTGTCGCACTTGAATACGACGGCCTCGTTGAGCGCATAGGGAAACGGCAACAGGCCGGGCGTCTCGGTTTCTATCTCCAATACGGCGCGTTTTTCCTCATCGTATTGCCGACAGCGCAAAGCATCGGCCAAATGCGCGATTTCGTGGCGGTCGGCTCCCGACAGAAAGCCCAAAGAGCCCATATTAACGCCCAAAACCTTGACCCCGCTGTCGCGTACAAGCGGCAACGTGTCAAGCAACGTGCCGTCCCCTCCCAGGCTCAACAGCACATCCGTGCCGGCCGGCAGGTCGTTTTCAAACACCGGCGCGTCACCCAAATAAGCCAGACTCCTGTGCAGGGACAACGCGAAAACGCCGTCCGCCTCCCCTTGCTTGAGATGCCGCCACAATTCGGCCGTCAGGGAACGGTCGGCCGCCAACCGTCCGCCGCCGAACAAGGCGATATGCAATACGGCCGGTTTTATCGCGTCTTGAGCCATTTCACGGTTTTTTGGTCGGTCGCCCCTATGAGTTTGAGGATATAGAAACCCTCCGGGTAATCGGATACCGGCAACGCCAATTGCGTTGCACCGCGCACGTCGCGGCTCAGATAACGTATGCCCTGCAACGAATATACTTCCAAACGCGAGAATCTTTCCGGCACTTCGACATACAGCGTCGTACGGGCCGGATTGGGATAAACGGAAACCCCGTCGGACAGCAACGCCCCTTCGTTGGCGGTAGGCCCTTTCGGATACCGGCCGTCTATACGGCTGTACAGCGTATCGTTCAACGGATTGTTATCCGGCACCGACGGCGAGAGGAAAATCTCAAATTCATACCAGGCGGAATCCGACATATCGACGGTTTCGTCAAACGTATAAACCATTGAACCGCCGGCTTCGATGGGCGGTAGCACACCGTTCAATCGTTCCGTCCCGTTCATCACGGCCGTTATCGCCACCTCGCCGGAAGCATTCCGACCGCTGTTCCCCACGCGCACCTCCAGCGTCTCCGCCGTGCCATAGGGCTTGCGACCGGCCATGGGAGAGGTCAGAACCATCAACGCCAAATCCAATTCATCGCCCTGGACGCGGGTTATTTCCTGACGGTTGTTGCCCGGACGCTGATCCAACACCCATTCCACCGCAACCGTAATGCGGTACGTGCCCGGCTCATGCAAATCCAGTTTGTCGGGGAACGTGTAAGTGGTTTCGGCATTGCCGTCCAACGTAGGCACTTCCGCCCGCTGCACCTCCGTACCGTTTACGCTCAAAATGATCGGCACGTCATGCACCACCACGCGGCCGTTGTTGCGCAACCGCACCGTCACGTCCAGCGGGTCGTCGTAGGTAGCCGCCTCTTCCGGCGACAGAATCGACATCAGGGCCACGTCTTTGAGCCCGTAGCCGGCTATCGTGAGGTTATCCACGCACAAGGTGCGGCCGTCGGCTTCGCTCTTGATACGGAGCATGGCACCGTAATGTCCCGCCGTTACGCTGAAAGGCAACTGGTACAGCCGGTATTCCTGATGGGTGATAACGGTATCCAACAGCAATTCCTGTATCATCACGCCGTTGGTATCCGTTTCATCGTAATGCAACAGATAGACTTCCAACAGTTCTTCGGAGCCGTAAGGCGCACTCAAATAAAAGTCCAGCGTATAGTCGCCCGCATCGGCATAAAAACACGGCAAACGCCAATCGTCATTCGACGCCTGACCCGTGCCCACATACCGCACGTAATACCGTCCCTGATAAGCGCTGTCCGCATTGCGGTGCAACTCCCAACTGATCCGGTCTTCGTTAAGGTCTTCCACATTACCGGGCAACACGTTGTTTTCAAAATCATAGCCCAACGGCAACTGCGCCATATCGTCGGCACGGAAAGCCACGGTCAGCGTATCGTTCGAACGGTCGGCCTCGTTCGGCATCCCGAGCCATACCCGCATACGGTGGTTTCCGGCCACCGACAGATCCCAACGGGTCGGCAGTTTATACCAAAGGGTTGACATATCGGCCGCGCCGTTTTCGGGCCAACAGGTCTGCACCGGCTGATTGTCCATCTTATACAGGAGCGGCACCGAATCGCAGGCCAGATAACCGTCGTTTTGGATTTCCACCTCCACCTCCGTCGTCCTATCCTCGTCGCAACCGGTCACACGCCGATAACTAACGTCCGTCAAGGCCAAATAGGAATAGGAAGCCGCGACACTGTCCATCACCACCACATGGTCAATCCAGTTATAGCCGCTGTAAGCCAGCAATTGGGAACGGAACGCAATGAACACGGGGCCCGTTTCCTGGGCCTTGAAATAAAACTTGTAGAGTTGATAATCGGTCGTCAAGGATTCGACACGGCCGATATGCTTGTCGAAATCGACGACGCTGTAGCCCCTTTCGGAATAAACCAAACTCAGCCCCGCCTGTGTTTCGTCGCCCCTGTCCTGACTGCTTTTGGCGTAAAAGGCAACCATATATACCGTATCCTTGTGCAACTGCATGGCCGGCATCACTAAATAATCGTCCAAAACACCGTCGGAAGCCGCCGTCCGGGCCGCATAAGGCGCGTCGTAGGTATCATCGGTCACAAACCGCCACGACGGGTCGGCCGACAACGAAGAAATGCGCCATTCGTCTTTGGTTTCGTCTGTCAAAAGATCCCGATAAGGCAGATAATGGCTTTTCAAACTGCGTATCGTTACCTTGAACGTATCGGTAACGACCTTGTCGCCATCCTGCGCCCACACGCGCACTTCGTTCAACGTATCCCGCGAGAAATCGGCGGGGGTGTTGAAATTATGATGGCCGATGCCGCCCGATTCGATAGTCCGCAAGGCCGCTTCCGCCACCTGCTGGGTGCCGACGCTGTAATAGAATTTAAGATTCGCGGCATCTATCTTAGGGCCGAAATTACGGTACCCGCAACTGATATATACTTCACGCTGCCCCATCTGGGCGCCGACGGGAATATTGACATAAGCCAGTTCCAAATCCTCCCGCTCGGCTTCGTACAGGCCGATATGGTCGATATAGACGCTGAACAATTCTTCACTGTTCCACTGGTTGATATTGGCGCTGTAGCGGAAAGCCGGTTGGTAATTGCCCGATTCCGAGGGCGTGAACGTGCACCGGACGGCTTCGTATTCCTTGTCGTTCTTGACTTCGTTCCAGCCTACCCGCACGGTATCCGAAGCCCCGCCGAAAGCGAAGGACTCCCGGCACATCATGCTTTCGAGAATAACCCCGCTTTCAGTGCCGCCCGACTTCATCATGTAGCGCAACGTATAGGTCTTGCCTTTCTCAAGATAGACCGGGTTGAAAACCAACCAGTCGTCGGCCACGCTTCCGAAAGCCTCGCCGGCCCGGATCGCCGACTCCCCGTTATAGACCGGCGTACTGACCAGCGCCCACGCCTGCCCGTTGTGGTTTTCGTCCATGAAATAGGCCGAGGTCGCCAACAGCGCGGCGGGCGTCATATCGGCCTCCATCGGGTCGAACTCGTAATAGAAATCGCCGTGCACCGGTTCGTAGGCATTGGCCTCCACATCCCAAACGGCGATGCCGCCGCGCAAATCGCTGCTATAGGCCTTGAGCACCATATGATACTCGCCGTCGCTCGGCGCGGTATAGAAAAACGTGGCCACCCGGTCGAGGCTGTTCGTAAAGCCCTCGTCTTTCCAATAGCCGGTCATGTGTGACGCATCTAAAAAATCCGCGTCCGTCATGTAGGCCGCCAGCTTCTCGGTCATGCCGGAAAGCCCCGTGTAATGGAAACGGAACCGATAGGTCTTGCCGGCCGACAGACGGAGGCCGGGACTGGCCAAACGCGCGTTGTTCCGCGCACCGGCCGTGCTGATATAGGCGCAGGCCTTGTCGTTCTGTTGGCCGAACTGCCAGGTCGTCCGGTCGGTATGCTCGTCGTACAGAACCGTCCACTGTTGATTGAGCGTGTTATTGTCGAAATTGAACGTGGCCGGCACCTGATAGGCATCGTAGATGGCGGGGAAGACCGGCGCGGCCGTATCGTTGACCGTCGGGTCGCCCGCATGTTGGTCGGTCAGGAAAACCCGGACGCGGTTGGAACCGGACGCAAGCTGCGCCTTTTCGTCGAAGCTGACCAAAACCTCGGCATTCGGCGCCAAGGGCTGATTGAACGTCTGCTTGACCGCCGTCGTGGCACCCACCATGTAGCACAGCGTGAAACCCGGAACCGATACGCCGCCGTCGTTGCGCACCCAGGCGGAAACGGTCTGCGGGGCGTTGCCGGGGCGGGAAACGGGCGTCACGATTTTGCCCATGGCCAAGTCGTACAGACTTTTCTCCGTAATCTCGTACGATGTAAGGCGGATATGGCGTTCAGGCCC
>CAMWIS010000088.1 GCA_947174375.1 uncultured Bacteroidales bacterium | reverse complement strand
GCTGACCGTTCCGGCGGAGATTGATGAAGACGACATCCAGCGTGGAGGCCATGCCGAGCCCGTAATTCCCGTTAAGCGTAATTTCCATCGAATCCAACGTAATCCGGTCAAGGGCCGCGCCCGCCTTCAGGCCGCGGATATCAATACCGATGGTATCGCGTTGCGTGACCGAAATAACCGTATCGTTCTTCCAATACGGCACACCGGAAATTTCAAAATTGCCGAGCGGCACATTGGGAATGCTGATTTGATTGCCGATATCAAAACGCAACGGTTTGTCCAGCGCATAAACCAAATGAACCAATCCATCCGATGCGGTCGGGAAATTCTCCGGCCGACCGAAGATACTCAACAGGTTGGCGATGGTAAGCCGGGTTTCAAACAAGGGTATGGCCAAATCGTAATTGACATCCTGTTCGTTGGCAATCATCTTCAGATTGAAGTCTTCCTCCCTGTAACAGGAGACCGACAGCACCGACACGATCACCATCAACCCTAAATAGGCGGCGATTCTTTTCACAGTCTCTAATTTTAGCCGTCGGCTTGGGCCTCGAAAAGCATACCGACGGTAATGGTCTAATCTGCAAAAATAAGCATTTAATTTATTCTAAACAAATAAGAAAGGACGAATAAAAAGAAAGGGGCATCCGTAAAACGGACACCCCTTTCGAGAAGAATCAGACGGATTGCGATTAGCAAACGCCCAATTCAATCATGGAGTCAGCTACCTTGATGAAGCCGGCGATGTTGGCACCCTTTACATAGTTGATGTACTTGCCTTCTTTACCGTACTTCACGCAGTTTTCGTGGATGCTGGCCATAATCTGATGCAACTTGGCATCAACTTCGGCAGCCGTCCAGGAAAGTTTTTCAGCGTTCTGGCTCATTTCCAAACCGGAAACCGAAACACCACCGGCGTTTACGGCCTTACCGGGCGCGAACATGATCTTGGCTTTCTGGAAAGCGTGGATAGCGCCGGGCTGGCAACCCATGTTGGAAACTTCGGCAACCAGTTTAACGCCGTTCTTGATCAGTTTTTCAGCGTCTTCCTTGGCCAATTCGTTCTGCGTGGCACACGGCAGAGCGATGTCAACCTTAACTTCCCAAGGTTTCTTGCCGGCAACGAATTTCGAGCCTTTGAACTTCTTGGCGTACGGAGCTACAACGTCGTTGTTGGAGCTACGCAGTTCGAGCATATAGGCGATCTTTTCTTCGTCCATACCGGCCGGATCGTAGATGTAGCCGTCGGGACCGGAGATGCAGACAACCTTGGCGCCCAATTCGGTCGCTTTCGTAGCGGCACCCCAAGCCACATTACCGAAACCGGAAACGGCAACGGTCATGCCCTTGATGTCTTTCTTCTGCGTCTTCAACATGCTCTGTACGAAGTAAACGGCACCGAAACCGGTCGCTTCCGGACGCAGGATGGAGCCACCCCAGCCGGAGCCCTTGCCGGTCAATACACCGGTGTTTTCGTTACGCAGTTTTTTGTAGATACCGTACATATAACCGATTTCACGGCCACCGACACCTATATCACCGGCGGGAACGTCGGTTTCAGGTCCGATGTATTTCTGCAGTTCCATCATGAAGGCCTGGCAGAAACG
This sequence comes from uncultured Bacteroidales bacterium, assembly GCA_947174375.1. Lineage (GTDB taxonomy): Bacteria > Bacteroidota > Bacteroidia > Bacteroidales > P3 > CAMXAS01. The sequence goes on along the minus strand of CAMWIS010000088.1, from coordinate 5,202 downwards.
CATGATTTCGTTTTCGGAACGACCCTTGGCGTTGAAGTCGGAACCGCCCTTGCCACCGCCCATCGGCAACGTGGTCAAGCTGTTCTTGAACGTCTGTTCGAAGCCCAGGAATTTGAGCGTGTCGAGTTTTACAGACGGGTGGAAACGCAAACCGCCCTTGTACGGTCCAATCGCGTTGTTGAACTGAACACGGTAACCGGTGTTCACCTGAATCTGACCCTTGTCGTCAACCCATTCAACCTTGAACGTGAAGATACGGTCAGGTTCAACCATACGTTCGATAATCTTGTATTGGTCATATTTAGGATTCGCCTTCACGTAATCCTTAATGGAGTCCAATACTTCTTCTACCGCTTGCAAGAACAAGGGCTCATCGGGATGCTTCGTTTTGAGATCCGCGAGAATTTTTTTTACGTCCATAACAAAAAGTTTTTATTTGTTTTTCTATTCGCTTGGTCGTGAGAGACATAGGCTTTTTCGCTGCCGCTAAACGTCTCTTTTCAAGAAACAAAACTACACGATATTTTTCATTTAAAAAAATTTTATCGCCCTAATTTTAACTTTTCTCCCATTTTTCGTTCGATAGGCGCTTGCGGATGCTGTGCGGAACCGGCAGGTCAGAGGTCACGGGGCGGCCGGCCAACTCCCGCAGTACGACCGACGCACAAAAACACCCCGCCACGGCCGGCATATACGACACCGTGCCGACCGCCGACTTCTTGTTGACGTCCTCTTCCTCGCGGACAGCCTCCGCCGCCACGACCTCCGGCGAGAACACGGCCTGTATGCCCGCATATACGCCCAGCTTGTGCAGCCGCTTGCGCAACACGTCGGCCAAACGGCACTGGTACGTCTGCGCGATGTCGCAGACCGTCAGGGCTTCGGGCGCCCATTTGCCGCCCGTGCCCATGGCACTGACCACGCGCAGTTTGAGACGCACGCAGTGGTAGAGCAGATAGATTTTGGGAGACAGCGTATCGATGGCGTCCACGACATAATCGTAGGCGTGCGCCTGCAACACCTCCACCATACGTTCGTCGCGGAGGTACTCGGAAATGATTTCGCAGTCCAGGTCGGGATTGATGTCGAGGAAACGCCGCCGTAGCGTTTCGGTCTTGTAGGCGCCCAAGGTGGAGCGCAGGGCCGGCAGCTGCCGGTTCAGATTCGTTTCGTGCAGGCGGTCGCCGTCAACGAGCGTCAGCCGCCCGATGCCCGCCCGCACCAGTTGTTCGGCCGCATACGCCCCCACGCCGCCCAGCCCCACGACCAAGACGTGCGCCCGCGCCCAGGCCTGCACGGTACCGTCGCCGGCCAACAGCCGTGTCCGCTCCTGCCAGTCCATCGGCTAACGCTTTTTGGCGGGTTTGGCGGGCTTGGCGGGCGCGGCGGCTTCCTGCAACGCCTTGAACAAGGCCTTGTCGTTCAAGGCCTCGATGGCGCGTTCAAAGCCGTCATCCACAGACCGGATAATGCGGTAATAGGCCGGCATCCCGTAGAGGTTGCGCGCCAACAGCGCCTTGACCTGCGCCCGCAGGAAACGGTCGGAAACGACGGCCGACACCGCCTGCCGCGCGTCTTCGGCTTCGGCCCGTTCCATCAGGTAGGCCTGCATCGCATCGGCCGGCCACAGGGCCTGCCGCATATAGTCCGCATAGGTGCGCACCGTGTCGCCGAGCCGGACGTGCGCACTGTCGGCGGTCATCGAATCCAACAGGGCCTTCATGAAGGCCGAAGCCTTTTCGGGCTTGAAGTTGCGGCGGGTCACGCCCTCGCTCTCGGCATAGGCGTAGAAGCGCGGCATAACGGAATCCATATCGAACGAGAGGTCGAACTGCCGGACGTCCGGATAGCGCGCGAGCCAGTCGGCCTTATGCGCCTGCGCCTCGGTCAGACAGAAGTTGTTGAGGATGTTGTTGCGCCGCAGATCGACGTAGTAATCGGACAAGCGCACCGTATCGAGCGGCACGAACACGTCGGGCATGATGCCGCCCCCGCCATAGACGGTGCGACCGCCGGCCGAACGGTATTTCAGCGAATCGGGGAAATGGACGGAGTCGGCGTGCCACATCTCGCCGCGGCTGTAACGCTTCGAAATGTCGGTGTTGTAATCGTCGGCCCCCTCCTCGTAGGGCTTTTGGATGCAACGGCCGCTGGGCGTATAGTAGCGGGAGGTCGTAAGCCGCACCTGCGCCTGGTCGGGCAAGTCGAACGGCCTTTGTACCAAGCCCTTGCCGAACGAGCGGCGGCCGACGAGCAAGGCGCGGTCCCAGTCCTGCAACGCGCCGCTGACAATCTCGCTGGCCGAAGCCGAGCCCTCGTCGATGAGCACGACCATGTCGCCGTTCTCGAACAGCCCGCGGTCGGTGGTCTTGAATTCGTAACGCGGCTGCGCCTTGCCCTCTATATAGGTGACGACGCGACCGCCGGGCAGGAACTCGTCCGAGAGCGCCACGGCCACATCGAGGTAGCCGCCGGTGTTGCCGCGCAGGTCTAAAATCAGCTGCGTCATCCCCTCGGCCAGCAGCGTGCTCAGGGCCGAATGGATTTCGTCGGGCGTGGAACGCGCGAAACGGCTCAACAGGATATAGCCCGTCTTGTCGTCCACCATAAAGGCGGCATCCACGCTGTGGAGCGGGATTTTATCCCGCACGATTTTGTATTCCAGCTCGCGGTCGATGCCCCGCCGGCGGATGCCGACCGAGACCGTCGTACCCTTGGGGCCGCGCAGACGGCGGAATACAAAATCGTTCGTGGCGCTGTCGCCCACGGCTTGGAGCGTGTCGATGCGCACGATGCGGTCGCCCGACTGTATGCCCAGCTTCTCGGCGGGGCCGCCGGCGATGACCTCCACGATAACGATCGTATCTTTAAGGATTTGGAACGAGACGCCGATGCCATCGAAATTGCCCACCAAGGGTTCGTTGGCCTTGGCCACATCCTTGGCCGTGATATAGGCCGAATGCGGGTCCAATTCCTTCAACATCTCTTCGATGCCCTTCTCGACGATGGGCTGCATATCGATGTCGTCAACATAGGCGAACCGTATCATTTGCAGGAGTTGGTGCATCTTCTGCTCCACCTGCGCCGCCGTGTTGCGTCCGCTTTCCGCCGGGGCGGGCGCCTGCGGTGAAACGGGTTGCGCCACGAGGGGCATGGCGGTGAGCAGGACGCCCAGCGCCGCGAGGGTGCCGAGCGTGCGGAAAATTTTAGTCTTGAGGACGTTATAACTCATATCGCTTTTGTTTTTAAAGGGTTTTGGCGGCCCAGGCCTTGAACGCGGCGGGCAAGGCCGCCACGAGGTCGCCGGCCAACAACGAGGCTTCGCCGACACCGGCCGCCGCCTTGTCGCCGGCCCATCCGTGCAGGTAAACGCCCGCCACGGCCGCTTTCGCCGGCGTATAGCCCTGCGTCAGCAAGCCCAACAGGAGGCCGGTCAGCACGTCCCCGCTCCCGGCCGTGGCCATGCCCGCGTTGCCGGTGACGTTCAGCCAGGCCGTGGGCGTGGTGCCGGCCGTGGCGAGCGTGGTCGGGAACGTTATCAACGTGTACGCCCCCTTCCCTACAACGACCGTGCCATAACGGTCGGAAAACGCCTGTTGCTTCCGTATCCGTTCGGCGGCCGTCCGCCACGGGCCGACCAAACGGCGCAGTTCGCCGTAATGCGGCGTGCAGATACTGCCTGACAACGCGGTCAGACGTTTCGTCAGGACGGGGTACAGAGCCATGAGCGTCAGCGCGTCGGCATCCAAGACCACGGGGCGGGAGGCGGTGCCGGCCCTTTGCAGCAGGTCGTCCAACCGGAGCGCGGCGGCTTCGTCCAGGCCGAAGCCCGGCCCCACGCCCACGGCGGCATAATCCGCAAAGGGCCGTTGCGGCAGCGGCCCGTCCGCCACCATGGCTTCGGGCACGGCCGTCTGCAACACCACCCGGTTGTCGGGCGTGGTGGCCACCGTCAGCAGGCCGAGGCCGCTGCGCAGGGCGGCGCGCGCCGCCAGCACCGCCGCCCCCGCCTTACCCCGCGAGCCAGCGGCCAACAAGCCGTGGCCGAAATCGCCCTTGTGTGCGAAGCGGTCGCGTGTCCGCCCCCACGCGGCTACGTCGTCGGCTTCCGTTACGGCCACGTCAAACGGCAGGGTTTCCGACGCCCGCGTAACGGGCCGTTCGACGGGCGGTAAATAGGGGTTCAAATCGCCCCATGTATGCAATCTGCGCATTACTATTTGGTTTTATGTATATTTTTGTGTATATTTGCGCCCTTTTAAGCACGCACGTAATGTATAACGCCCACGCGGGCGCGCCTGTGCGAAACGCACGGCATCCTTACGGAGTGTGTAAAATTAGACTTTTTTATATGAACTTACAAGTGACGAGAAAACGTGTTTTGGGAAGCCTCCTCGGGCTGCTGTCCGCGGTGCTTTCCGTCCATTTCGCGTTCGCTTCGCCGGAGCCCGACCGGTTTCGGGAATCGGCTTTCAACACCCGGTCGAGGGCCGACAAGAGCAAGCCCGTCTTTTCGGACTTTACGGTAGCCCATGTCGATTTCGCCGATATGGCCGCCACGCTGACGCCCGAAGAGAAGAAACAGATCCGGGACAGCATCGAACGCCGCCTTTTGGACGAAATTTACATCTCCCGTTACCTGCGCTTTTTTGACGGCAACGCCCGCAACATCGACGCGCTGATTTACTACAACGAGGCCGAACTGCCGCCCGCGGAGGAATACACGAACCCCGACTCCGTCTATCGTGAACGCATCGCGGCCTTGAACGCGCAACAGACGATACAGATGGCTTACAACGAACGCGTGAAGGCCTTTATCGACGTATATACCATAAAGAAACGCAAGCAGCTGCACGTCATGCTGGCCCTGTCGCAGTATTACTTCCCCATCTTTGAGGATGCGTTGCGCCGGGAGGGTTTGCCCGAAGAACTGAAATACATGGCCATTATCGAATCTGCGCTCAACCCGCGTGCGGTGTCGCCGGCGGGGGCGGCGGGCATTTGGCAGTTCATGTATCAGACGGGCCGTATGTGCCATTTGAAAATCAACACGAAGGTGGACGAGCGGCTCGACCCCATCAAGGCGAGCATGGCGGCCGCGCTCTACCTCAAGGAACTGCACAACTGCTTCAACGACTGGACGCTGGCCATCGCGGCCTACAACTGCGGCCCCGGCAATGTGAACAAGGCCATCCGCCGCGC
>CAMWIS010000087.1 GCA_947174375.1 uncultured Bacteroidales bacterium | reverse complement strand
ACAAATGCTGGTAGGCGTGTTGCCGGAGGATATGCGTGGCGCGTCGGACGTTCAGGTCGGCGTCTTCTTTATCACGCCCAAAGACAATACGAAATATTTTCTCTATATAGACGATTTCGAATTTTTCGGCTATATGGACAATGCGTACGGCGTCGATTTCAGTTGGAATGGCTTGCCCTTTACCACCGACGGCAAACTGGCGGTCGATTTGATTGTGGCGAATACCGGCAACATGATGAATTCGTGTGAAATCAGCTATACGATCGACGGCGGTGCGGTCAAGACGATGCCGCAGACGTTCGCGGACGGCTTTTTCCCTGGTCAGACCTATGAGATAAAAAATTTCGTGCCGGAAGGTTGGGATGCGACGGCTTACGGCAAACACACGTTGGAGTTCTGGATTTCCAAAGTGAACGATAACGAAGTTGCGACCGCGAAACAGACCAAATACCTGACGAACATCAACCCGGCTACGGCGCAGACGTACCGTTACCATCCGCTCGTGGAACATTTTTCGGCTTCCACCTGCTCCTATTGCGCCCCGTTGAACGCCAAGATGAACCCGATTTATGCGGCCTTGGGCGATACGATATCGCTGATCAAATATCCGACGGATTTCCCGGGCGCCGGCGACCCCTATCAGACGAACGAAGTGGATACCCGCCGTTTCTACTACAATGTCGGCGGTGTACCCTCCATCGTATTGGATGGCAATCTGCTTTTCCTGCAAGGCACCTATGACGCCATATCCACCTATCTGAAAGACACCATGCTGTCTGCCGCAACCAAGAAGGTCTATGTCGATATGTGGTTCGACACGCTGGCGGTCGATGCGGCGCAAAACATCCACATCACGTTGAAGGTAAAGACCGTGGGCGGTGCCGAAAATGTGGTGCTGCATACGGCGGTTGTGGAGGGCACGACCTATAACAACGCTTCGACGAACGGGGAAACCGAATTCCATAACGTATTGATGAAGATGTTGCCGAATTCCCAAGGACAGAAGGTGAGCATGGTGCCGGATTCGGTTTACGCGTTCGACTATGTTTACGACATGACGCAGACCCATATGGAGGAATTTACCGATTTGCAAGCGATTTGTTTCTTGCAAACCGCCTCGGGCGAAGTGTTGCAATCCGTGATGGGCAAGGCGGGCAGTTACAGCGCGGAAGCCGCCGCATCGATACAGTTGGCCTACGTGCCTACCTATATCTGTGCGGAAGAGATACCGGCCGGCTTGCAGTTGATAAGTGCCGGCGGTACGGATTTGACATCGGTGGAAGTGTCGGCTAAGGTCGGTGCGACCGGTACGCCGGTGGTCCAGACTTTTCCCGTTTCGTTGGGATGGGGCGAAAGCGCCTATGTGGTGTTCGATGACTTGAAAGCCGCCGGAACCGGTGCGGATTCGGTTTACTTTACGGTTACCAAAGTGAATGGCAAGGCCGTGGACGGTCAGACAGTCCGTCACCCGGTTTACGTACAGGCCTCGCAATATGCGTTCCTGCCGTTGGTGGAAGACTTTACGAGTGTCAACAACGCGGGCAGCGCGGTGCTGAACCCCTATGTGGATGCGTTTAGCGATGACGTTCTTTTGGCGAAATACCCGATGAAGGGCGACCATTACACGCGTTCCGTTTATACAAGCTATGCGGCCAAAATGGGCGTCGTAAGCACGCCCGGTCTGGCGTTGAACGGCAGTGCCATCCGCGTGAATGCCGACGGCAAGTTGGTGGATGAAGACTATTTCGAGTCTTTGTTGGAACAGACGCAACGCAACCCCGGCATCATGGAGGTGACGGCCGCGAACCAGCCCGTCATCACCGGAAGCCGTTACAACCCGCAGGTAAAGGCTACGTTCAATTTTGCAACGGCAACGGATTCTACGATTCCGTGCCTCTTGTATGCGTTGGTGGTGGAAACCGTGACGAACGAGAATGTGGGCAGCAATGGCGAACAGCAAATCAAGCGTGTGGTTCAGGGCCTGTTGCCCGATGAAAGCGGCAAGAGAGTCGATATCCGTAATGGTGGAAGGACCATTTTGAACGAATCGATTTTGAATCCGAAAGTGGAAGATTACAACAACCTGAAATTGGTGGTCATTATCAAGGATGTGACCGGCAAGGAAGTGTTGCAGACGGCCGAATTCCCGCTCAAGAACGAAAATGTGGCCAACGAAGGCGTAGCGGCTTACGAAACGCTGGATGTTTACCCCAACCCGGCCTCGGAATACGTTTACCTCAAAGGTTTGGAAAACGCGACGGTGGAGGTGTTCGACCTCATGGGCGTCAAGGTGTCCGGCCTCAATGGCGTAAGCGGTGACTATACGCTGGATGTCCGGAACTATGTGCCGGGTGCCTATATCATTAAGGTAAGCGAGGAAGCCAAGGTTTCCACGGCCCGCATCAGCGTGGTAAGATAAAAACAGTAAAATATATAAAGGAAAATGAAAAAGATATTGTTGGCGTTGGTACTCCTGCTGGGCGTACAGAGCGCGTTTTCGCAAGGTCTGCCTTCGGTAAAGATCAAAGACATCAAGGGTCGTGACGTTAATACGGCCGAACTGAACAACGGCGGCAAGCCGATGATTCTCAACTTTTGGGCCACGTGGTGCAAACCCTGCCTGAAAGAAATGTCGGCCATTGCCGACGCTTACACCGACTGGGTGGATGAAACGGGCGTCAAGATGGTGGCCGTTTCCATCGACGACTCGCGTTCGTCGGTCAAGGTCAAGACGATGGCCGATGCCAACGCTTGGGAATGGGACGTTTTGCTGGATGAGAACGGCGATTTCAAACGCGCCATGAACGTGGCCAACCCGCCGCACGTGTTCGTTTTGGACGGCAACGGCAAGGTCGTGTTCCAGCACAACGGCTACAGCGACGGCAGCGAGGAAGAGCTCATCGAGGTGGTGCGCAAGCTCAATGCGGGCGAGGAAATCCAGCCGCAGTGAACGTTGTATAACCTCATGCATTTAAAAAAGAAAAAAGAATGAAAAAGACGATAAGCGCCGTGTTGGCGGGGCTGCTGTTCGCGGCGGCCGGCACGGCCTACGGTCAGTCCAAGTTCGAGGAAGTCATGAGCAAGGGCGTGCTGTCCGGCAATATCCAGATAGACGCGCAGATCTACCAGAAAGACTCGGCCATTGGCGCGCAGGACGTACCTGAAAAGTTCAGAAGTAACAGTTACGCCTACCTGCAATACACGAACGGCCGCTTCTCGATGGGCGCGCGCTTCGAGGGCTATTTCAAGCCCATGCTGGGCTACGACGCCCGTTACGACGGGGCCGGCATTCCCTACTATTTCGCGCGTTTTTCGGGCAATATGATAGACGTGACGGCCGGTAACTTCTACGAACAGTTCGGTTCGGGGATGCTGTTGCGGGCCTATCAGGACTGGAACATCGGTTTGGACAACTCCATCTTCGGCGCGCGCGCCATCGTCACGCCCACGGCGGGTATCACGATCAAGGGCGTGGTGGGTACGCAACGCCACTTTTGGGAGAAGCAGGGGCTCATCCGCGGTATCGACGCCGACTTATCGTTCAACGATTTCATCAAGCCGATGCGCGATTGGGAAACCCGCATCCGCATTGGCGGTAGCTTCGTTTCCAAGTATCAGGAATCGGAAAACATCGACTTTACGGTAGGCGAAAACAATTACCGCTTGAACCTGCCGCAGAATGTAGGCGCGGCGGGCGGCCGTCTGAGTTTGGAAAGCCACGGCTTTACGTTCAGCGGCGAATACGACTGGAAAGCCAACGACCCGACGGCCGAAAACGGCTATATCTACAAAAACGGCCAGGCCTTGTTGCTGAATGCGGGCTACTCGATGCGCGGCTTCGGCATCCTGTTGTCGGCCAAGAGCGTCGATAACATGGGCTTCCGCTCCGACCGCGGCGAAGAGGGCAACTACGGCATGATCAACTATATGCCGGCCCTGACGCGCCAGCACACCTACAGCGTGGCTTCATTCTACCCGTATGCGTGCCAGCCCAACGGCGAGGTGGGCTTCCAGGCCGACATCTACTACAAAATCAAGCGCGGTACGGCTTTGGGCGGCAAATACGGCACCGACATCAAGCTCAACGCTTCGGTGGCCACGGCCCTGAACGAAAAGCCGGTGGACGGCGAAACGATGCACGAAATGGGTACGCAGGGCTATAAAGCCGGGCTGTTCGCGGTCAGTGACTCCATCTATTTCGTGGACGCCAACATCGAAATCGCGCACAAGTTCAACAAGCATTTCAAGGCCACGTTGATGTATATGTATCAGCAATACAACCAGGCGGTGGTGGAAGGCCACGGCGATTTCATCAAAGCGCATATCGTGGTCGGCGACTTTACGTATATGTTCTTGAAGAAACACGCCTTGCGCCTCGAAGTGCAATACATGAACACCAAGCAGGACGACGGCGACTGGCTGATGGGAACGTTGGAATACACGTTTGCGCCGCAGTGGTTCGTGTCGGTGGCCGACCTTTGGAACGTGGGCAATCCCGACCCGGCCAAGCGTCTGCACTACTACTATGTGTCGGCGGCCTATGTGCATGATGCCTTGCGCATCGCGCTCTCCTATGGCCGTATCCGCGAGGGGATCATGTGCGCGGGCGGCGTATGCCGTACGTTGCCGGCCTCCAACGGCTTGATGTTGACGATTACCTCCACATTCTAAACGCTAAAACGAGTAAGACATGAAAACGAAAATCATAGCCTCCGCCCTGTTGTTGTTCGGCTTCGGCGCCTGGGTTTGGACGGCTTGCGATAAGATTCCGGAAGACGAAACGCGCATTTCGTCGGATTTGCCCGAATGGCAGGGCAAGACGGTGGTGTTGGAGGACTTTACGGGCGTGGGCTGTACGAACTGCCCGAATGCGGCCGAAATAGCGCACGGCTTGCAAACGTTGATGGGCGATAAGCTCATTGTAGTGGAACTCCACGGCCAGACGGAAACGGTAACCGCATCCTTGGTCGGCCCGCAGGCGGACGGTGACCCGGATTTGAGAAACGCGGCGGCGGCTGTCTATTCCACGTATTGGAAAGTGGCCGGCTTGCCCTGCGGTCTGATTAACCGTCAACAGGCGCCGGGTGAAGTCTTGTCGCGGGCGCGTTGGCGCAGTACGGCCATCGGCGTGTATGGCGAGGCTCCGGTAGCCACGATTGAGGCTACGGCTTCGCTGTCGGGCTCCACGATTACGGTAGAGGCCAAAGGCTCTTTCCCGCAGGCCTATCAAAGCAAAGGCGAAATCCGCGTGCTGACGATGATATTGGAAGACGGTTTTTCCGTGACCCAAATCGTGAGCGGTACCGCGACGCCCGGTTATATCCACAACCATGTGTTGCGCCACGTGATAGACGAGGCTTGGGGCGTCAAGGTGCTGGATGCCAATCCGGCCGCCAATTCGATGTTTAACTATACGGGTACCGTCAATGTGCAATCGAATTGGAACAAAGACAATCTTTCGGTGGCGGTGTTGCTGTGCGACAACGATACGAAAGAGATTCTGAACGCGGCGAAAGTAAAACTGAATCAATAAAAATAAAAACGGAATAGAATCATGAAAAAGCTATTTTTGGGATGTCTGCTGGCCTTAGGCTTCGGCTGCGGCGTGCAGGCGCAGGGCGTTGACGTCTATGTAAACGGCACGCTGATGACGGACGGCTCTTCGCTGACCATTAAGCGCGCTACGGTGGACAAAAACAATCTGCTGCATGCGTACACGATTTTCCATAATACGGGCGATGCTGCGGTAACGCTGACGGGTAAGAAGGTGGCCACGTTGCCGGAAGACGTACACGACGGCTGGTGTATTTGGGAAACATGCATGGCGGTGAATGAAATCGAGGCCGAACGCAAACTGGAAGCCGGCAAGCGGTTCGAAGGGCCGACCGAATTCCTGGATATTCAGCCTAAAGGCTATGTGGGCGAAGATATTTCCATCACCTATACGTTCTCTACGGTAGAACATCCCGAACAGACCACGACCTTCACGCTGAACTGGATTTTGGGCGAGCCGACGCTGGCGCCCGTCAAGATGACGGTGGATGGCCAGGAAGTGGAACAGGACAAATTCATTAAGGTAGAACGCGAAACGCAGGCCACGGGGATGCTGCACGTTGAGATGACGTTCGACAACACGGGTTCGGAAGCCGTGAAGATGGCGGCCGACCGGACCAAAGTCCTGGTGGAAGGTACGACGACCGACTGGTGCATGTTCGGTAGCTGTTTCCCGTCCGACAATATCACGGGCATGGATCCGCTCGCACCGGGTCTGACGGAATCTTCGGGAGATGCGCCGCAATATTTGGAATACACGCCTAATGGTACGGTAGGCGAAAGCCTGGTTTATTATTCGATTTATACGGCCGATGACGAATTCAACCGTACGGATTTCGTGGTACGCTGGGTAACGAAGGAAGCGGAAGGTGGCGGCAGTGGAACCGCCAACGAAAACGCGGCCGATGCCGTCAAGACGGCGGTTTATCCCAACCCGGCCGTTACGGCGGCGCGTCTGACGTGGGAAGCCGTAGAAGGCGCCGTAGTGCTCAACGTGCGTAGCGTCAGCGGCCAGTTGGTTTACAGCCTTCCGGTTGAAGGCCTGACCGAAACCGAAATCAACGTAGCCGGCTTTACGCCCGGTATGTATTTCTACACGTTGGAACGCCAGGGCGAACGTTTGGCGGGCGGCAAACTGCTTGTTCGCTAATTTTGGAATTATTTAAAAAAAGCGTATCTTTGCAACCCCTTTCGGTCATGGACGCATGCCGGAGGGGGTGCAAAGGGATCGAGATGTAGCGCAGTTGGTAGCGCGCAAC
>CAMWIS010000086.1 GCA_947174375.1 uncultured Bacteroidales bacterium | reverse complement strand
TCCCAATCCACAAAATGATGCACCGGGCCATGGCCGTGGCCGAGCGGCCAGGCGGCCGCAATCGCGCGGCTGATATACCCCTTGCCGGCTTCTACGGCCTCCTCCAAGGCGTAGCCCAACCCCAAATACGTGGCGATGGCAGACGAGAGCGTACAGCCCGTGCCGTGCAGGTTGGCCGTATGCACCTTGGCGGCCGTGAACGCCCACCGCGCGACCGCGCCCGACGCCTCCGCCATATACAGCCAGTCCGTCATGCTTTCGCCCGAGAGGTGGCCGCCCTTGACGAGCACCGCCCGCGCGCCCTGCGCCAACAAGGCCCCGGCGGCCGCCTGCATACCGGCTTCGTCCGACACGGCTTGCCCCGTGAGCGCGGCGGCCTCGGCCATATTGGGCGTCAACAGCGTACAGCGGCCGAACAGCCGCTCCCCCATGGCCCGCGCCACAGGGCTCTGCACCAAGACATCGCCGCTCGTGGCCACCATCACCGGATCCAGCACCACCTGTCGCCAGCCGTAGCGGTCGATGGCCTGCGCCACGATTTCCACCTGTTCGGCCGTCGGCAGCATCCCGATTTTGACGGCGGCCACGGCCAAATCGTCGCCCACGGCTTCCAACTGTTGCCGCAAGGCTTCGGCCGATACCGGATAGACACCGCGGACGCCCAGCGTATTCTGCGCCGTAATGGCCGTGATGGCCGTACAGCCATAGCCGCCCACGGCCGAAATGGCCTTGAGGTCGGCCTGTATGCCGGCCCCGCCGCCGCTGTCGGAGCCGGCGATGGACAAGATAACGGGTCGTTTCGTCTTCATGGTTTTCTACATTCAATGGCCGGCTTTCAGGCACGCGAAATCGGCTTCGGCCTCGGCGCGCCGCTTGGGGTCGGCCGGCACCTGCACCCGGTATTGCGCACCGCCGAGCAGGTCAAAGCACAGCAAGTCGCCCGCCGCGCGCCGCCGCGCCCCACAAAGGCAGGCCAAGGCTTCCCAGGTCTGCCAGGCCGCCGCCACCCCCGGCAACGGGCCGATGACGCCGGGCGGCGCCGGCTGTTCGGGCGTTTCGTCTTCCGGAAACAAATCCCGATAGACCGGCGCGTCCGGCGACGTATTCCACACCGCCACCTGTCCCTCAAAGTCCGCAATCGCGGCATAGACATACGGGATGCCCAGACCCACACTCACGCTGTCGAGCAGATAGCGCACCGCCTGGCCGTCCGTGCCATCCACCAAAAGGTCGCAGCCCTCGGCCAAGGCCAAGGCGTTGCCGCGATTGAACGCCACCGCGTGCGCCTCTATGTCGGCATACGGATTCAACGCCCTTAGGCGCGCGGCGGCGCATTCCGCCTTGGAGCGCCCGATTTCCGCCTGTTCGTACAGCACCTGCCGTTGCAGATTGCTTTCGCTCACCACATCCGGATCCACGAGCCGCAGATGGCCGACGCCCGCGGCACACAGATACCTGGCCGACACCGAGCCCAAACCGCCCACGCCCACAATCAGGACGCGCGCGCGTTTCCAGGCTTCCTGCCCCTGCTCGCCTATTTCCGGCAAACAGGTCTGACGCGCATAACGGCGCCATTCCGCCGCCGTCAGTCTATCGTCCGAAATCATATACGCGGTCCCAGTCTTTCCAAACCACCTCGTAGCCCTGCGCCTCCACCATCCGTTTCATCTCCACGGGCGAACGGTCGTCGTTGACGTCGAACTGCGCCGTCTCCGTACCCGGATGGCTGTAGCCGCCCGGATCGGTCTTGGAGCCCGCGCTGATGGACGTAATGCCCAACGAAACCATGTGGTTGCGGAATTCGGGACTCTCGCGCGTGGTCATCGACATTTCCAAATCCGGGTCAAACAAACGGAACGCCCATATCATCTGTACGAACTCCTTGTCGGTCAAAGGATAGTCGGGCTCGTAACCGCCCGCATGCGGCCGCATACGCGGAAACGCAATCGCATATTTGGAACGCCAGTAATGTTTCTGCAAATGGCGCAGGTGCATGGCCATCGCATAGGCTTCCGTGCGCCAGTCTTCCAAGCCCAGCAAGGCGCCGAGGCCGATTTTATGCACCTGCGCCATGCCCAGGCGGTCTTGACTGTTCACACGCCACGCGAAATCGGCCTTTTTGCCGGCCGGATGATAGAAACCGTAGCGTTTCTCGTGATAGGTCTCCTGATAGACATAGACGGCGTGCAGACCCGACTGGCACAGACGCGCGTACTCGTCGGTATCCATCGGGAACACCTCGAGCGAGAGTTGCGCGAAATGCGGCGAGAGCAACTGCATCGCGTGTTCGATATAATCCACGCCCACCTTGCGCGGCGACTCGCCCGTCAAGAGCAGCAGATGTTCGTAGCCCATCCGCTTCAGCACCTCGGCTTCTTCCATAATCTGGGCGTCGCTGAGCGTCACGCGGCTGAACTTATTTTCGTGGTTGAAGCCGCAGTAGATGCAGTGGTTCGTGCATTCGTTGCTCAGATACAGCGGTATATAGAACTGTATCGTCTTGCCGAAGCGTTTCTGCGTCACTTCGCGGCTCAAGGCCGCCATACGCTCCAAATAGGCGGGCGCGGCCGCGGCCGGCGACACCAAGGCCTTGAAATCCTCTATCGTCATGCGGCCCCGGGCGGCCTGCCCCAACGCTATCTCCACATCGGCGGCCGTCTTGGCGGCGATTTCCGCCCCCATCTCCGCCCAATCATATTGTCTGATGACTTCCGAAAACAACATGGCTTACTGATTTAAACAACTCGTCGTATCCTTTGAAATCCGCATCGCGCAGAAATGCGGGCCGCACATCGTGCAGAACTTGGAACCCTCCTCGTTCGCCCCTTCGCGCGAGCGGAAGAACGCCAACGCCTTTTCCGGATCCAAGGCCAGGTTGAACTGGTCTTTCCAGCGGAATTCATAGCGGGCCTTGCTCATCGCGTAGTCGCGGATTTCCGCGCCCGGATGCTGTTTGGCCAAGTCGGCGGCGTGGGCGGCTATCTTGAACGTGATGATGCCCTCGCGCACATCGTCGCGGTCGGGCAAGCCCAAGTGTTCCTTAGGCGTTACGTAGCACAGCATGGCCGTGCCGTACCAGCCTATCATGGCCGCGCCGATGGCCGACGTGATATGGTCGTAGGCCGGCGCGATGTCGGTGACGATGGGGCCCAGCGTATAGAAAGGCGCCTCCTTGCAGTCCACCAACTGCTTGTCCATATTCTCCTTGATTTTGTGCATCGGCACGTGCCCCGGCCCTTCTATCATGACCTGTACGTGCTTTTTCCAAGCCCGCTGCGCCAGCTGGCCGATGGTCTCCAACTCGCCGAACTGGGCGGCGTCGTTGGCGTCGTGGCCGCTACCCGGACGCAGGCCATCGCCGAGCGACAGCCCCGTATCGTACTGCGCCACCAAATCGCAGATTTCGTCGAAATGCTCGTAGAGGAAACTCTGCCGCTTGTGCGCCGCCATCCATTTGGCCATAATCGAACCGCCGCGCGAGACGATGCCCGTCAGACGCTTGGCCGCGAACGGCAGGTGTTCGCGCAACAGCCCGGCGTGAATCGTAAAGTAGTCCACGCCCTGTTCGCACTGCTCGATGAGCGTGTCGCGGAAAATCTCCCACGTCAGGTCTTCGGCCACGCCGTTCACTTTCTCCAACGCCTGGTAGATGGGCACCGTGCCCACGGGTACGGGACAGTTGCGGATAATCCATTCGCGCGTCTCGTGGATATGCGCGCCCGTGGACAAATCCATAAGCGTGTCACCGCCCCAGCGGCAACTCCAAACGGCCTTCTCCACCTCCTCGTCAATCGAGGACGAGGTGGCCGAATTGCCGATGTTCGTATTGATTTTGGTCAGGAAGTTGCGGCCGATAATCATCGGTTCGCATTCCACATGATTGATGTTGGCCGGGATGATGGCGCGCCCCGCGGCGATTTCCGCCCGCACGAATTCGGGCGTGATGTGCGTTTTATAGCCGGCGGCCTGCGCGTTCTGGTTCTCGCGGATGGCCACATACTCCATCTCTTCCGTGATGACGCCCTGCCGGGCGTAGTACATCTGCGTCACGCCGCGGCCGGCCTTGGCCTTACGCGGCAGACGGATGTGCTCGAACCGCAGGCTGGCCAAGGCCGGGTCGTTGCGACGGGCGCGCCCGTATTCGGAGCTCAGCCCGGGCAGGATTTCGGTGTCGCCCCGGCGTTCCAGCCACGGCGTCCGGATATCGGGCAGGCCTTTTTCAAGGTTGATGTCCGCCTTGGGGTCGGTATAAGGGCCGCTCGTGTCATAGACATAGACCGGCGCGTTGGGCGTGGCCACACGCTGTCCGTCCACGATATCGACGGTATCGACGAGGTTGATCTTGCGCATCGGCACCTCGATCGGGAACATCTCGCCCTTTATGTAGATTTTTTCCGAACCCGGAAACGGTTTGCGGGAAATGATTTCTTCTTTCATGTCTTTATGGATATGGTCTTTATTCGTTAATGGTTATCCCAGGAAGGCGGTCAACGGGCTGCTGGCTTCGGCCACGTCCTGCGGACGCGCGATACGGGCTTCGAACGCCATGCGGCCGGCCTCTACGGCGGCCTTGAACGCCTTGGCCATCATGACCGGATCGCCGGCCACGGCCACGGCCGTATTCACCAAGACGGCATCAGCCCCCATCTCCATGGCCTGGGCCGCATGGGAGGGCGCGCCGATTCCGGCGTCCACCACCAC
The DNA here is from genome assembly GCA_947174375.1 of uncultured Bacteroidales bacterium. GTDB lineage: Bacteria > Bacteroidota > Bacteroidia > Bacteroidales > P3 > CAMXAS01. The sequence continues at coordinate 2,120 of CAMWIS010000086.1, read as the reverse complement.
CGGCACCCGGCTTTGGGCGATGATGATTTCCAGCATATCTTTCTGACGGATGCCCTTGTTCGTGCCGATGGGCGCCGCCAACGGCATGACCGTGGCCGCACCTGCTTCCTCCAACAGTTTGCAGAGCACGGGGTCGGCCTGGATATACGGCAATACGTTGAAACCTTTCTTAACCAAAATCTCCGTGGCTTTCAGCGTCTGAACCGGATCCGGCAACAGGTATTTGGGGTCGGGATGGATTTCGAGCTTGAGCCAGTTCGTGCCGAAGGCCTCACGCGCCAACTCGGCCGCGAAAACGGCTTCTTCGGCCGTGCGCGCGCCCGACGTGTTGGGCAAGAAACACAGGTTGTCGCGCAAGATATGGCGCAACATATCGTCGTCTTGACCCTGCTGGCTGTCGATGCGTTTGAGGGCGGCCGTCACCATTTCCGTGCCGGAAGCCGCGATGGCGTCGGCCATCACCTGATTGGAACTGAATTTGCCGGTTCCGAGGAACAGACGGGAATGAAACTCCCGATCGGCAATCTTTAATGTCTGCATATCGTTGATGTTTTTATATACTTCTATCTTAAAAGGTCAGCCGGCGGACGGCCTCTTTCGCCTCGGCGGCGTCCTTGGCCTGCAACAGCGCGCCGCTGACGGCCAAACCGTAAAGCCCCGTACCGCGCAAGGCCTCGGCGTCGGCCGGCAAGATGCCGCCTATGCCGTATATCGGCAGCGTGATGCCCTCCGCCTTACACTGCGCCAAAAGCGTGCGGTAACCGTCCACGCCCAGGAGCGGCGCCAGTTTCTCTTTCGTGGCCGTATAGCGGAACGGCCCCAGCCCGATATAGTCGGCGCCGGCGGCCGCCACGGCGCGGATTTCCTCCATATTGTGCGCCGTACCGCCGATGAGGACGTCCGGCCCCACGATGCGCCGCGCCTCCGCTATCGGCATATCCTCCTTGCCCAGATGCAGGGCCTCGGCCTTGCATTCATCCACCAGATACACATAGTCGTCCACCGACATCATCGCGCCGTATTCGTGACACAGGCAACGCACCGCCCAGGCCTTTTCCAGCAAATCCTGCGTGGATTCGGCCTGCTTGCAGCGGAACTGCACCCATTTGACGCCGGCCTCCAAGGCCATTTTGGCCGAAGCCACGACCTCGCCGTGCGTGATGAACTGCAAGGTCGGCAAAACCATTCCATCCATATCGTTATCGAGCTTCATCGTTCGGGTTCATCTTTGCCGCGGCTTGCCTGAAGGTCTCCCAGGCCGACCGCAGCGCGTTCAAGTCCGCCGCGTGCGCATAAGCTTGCCACAAGGCGCCGAGCACGGCCGCGCCGCCGAAACCCAAGGCCTGCAACGGGGGCAGTTTGTCGGGCGTGACGCCGCCCATGGCCACCACCCGCGCGTCTATCAGGCCGCTTTCGGCCGCTTCGCGCAAGGTCTCGGGCGTAAAGGCCGCCGCATAACCCTGCTTGGAGATACTGGCGTAAACCGGGCTCAGGAACACGTATTCACAAGCGGTTTTATAGCGTTCCACTTCCGCCAGCGTATGGCAGGAGCGCGAGACGGGGCCCCGATACCCTTGCGGCGGCAACGGATGCCGCGCGTTGAGATGGAGGCCGCCCACGTGGTAGCGCGCCGCCAAGGCGTGGTGGTCGTGCAGACGGACACAGGCCCGCAATCCGGGCGACAGGCTTTCGAGGCAGGCTTCCATCCGCGCCCCGTCCCAATGCGGCTTGCGCAGGTGCAGATGCGTCAGCCCCGCTTCCCGCAAGGTTTCCCAGGCCGCCGTTTCGTCCGGCAAATCCTGTTCCGAAGTCACCACCATCAAATGAAATTGAAAGCCCCGTGCCTTATCCACAGCCATACCTATTTTAACCATCCAGCGGGGGGAAAAACGGAGAAGAAACACTCCCTGCGGCGGCATTATCCGCGTCAGGTTCAAAGGGTCTGATCTCAGCCTTCCGGCACCCCCGTTCTGTTGCATGCAACAAGCCTACAAATGTAAGACAAATTTGGAGTAAAAACAATTTTCTATCTTTGGGCTGACGCCCCAAGATAGGATGCGGTTCGAAAGTATCAATCTCAAACCTGCGGTTTGGCTTGCTACTTTGCTCACCTTTCACTA